>JAADHY010000679.1:3928-7059 GCA_013151585.1 Planctomycetota bacterium | reverse complement strand
GAAGTATTTGATCTACCATCGGGCAGCTCGCGGTGAAGTGCAGCTTTATCGGTTGAACCTGGCGACCGGTGAGTCGCGGCAGTTGACGCACGCCACCTGCCCCGACACTCAGTGGAAACCGTGGTGCGTGAACTCGGGCCGCGGCGTGCTCGACCATCGCAGCGTCCTGAACGTCGCGCGGAACGAGGTGATCTACTTCGACGGCAACCGCGTTCGCTGTGTCGACGTGGAGACGCTTGAAGACCGGCTTTTGTTCGTTATTCCGGAAGACCGCGAGCCGTACGGCCAGAACTGCACGACGCCGGACGGCCAATGGTTCGTCTACATCCACACGCCGCGCGGAGCCATCTGGGGGAAGCCCTGCAAAGGGGCGGCCGTCGTGGCGTACAACTTTGATACAAAGGAGCAGCGGACCTTGTGCCGAATCGATAGCGCCATCTTCCACGTCACCGCTTATGACAACGAGCATTTCATCGTCACTCATCCGGCCGAGCATACCGGGATGCTGATGACGGACATGACCAGCGGCCGCATCGTCCCGCTCCGCGATGGCGATCCTGGTGTGCGCGGCCATTTGATCCACTGCCAGGTGACCCGCCGAGGGATCCTGTACGAAGTACCGGACGCGCGCGTCGTGGGAATCTACGATCCTTTCAAACGGAGCCGGTTCGAGGTTCCCTATCCCGACCAATTCGAGTACATCCACACCGGCCGTGATCCGGAAGGACTGCTGTGGTTCTATGAAAACTCATCCGATTGGGACAAGTTCGACGTTCATGATATTTGGTTTTTGGAAGCGGTCGACCGCCAGCGTGGAGCCCGCTGGATGCGTTTGACTGGCACGTGGCCCACATTCGGCGGGGGCCAGAAAGCCCATTTCCACCCGCAACTCACTCCGGACCGCAAGTGGATTCTCTTCACGGCCGGTGACCCAGAAACGAAGACGAACCACATCTTTTTGCTGGACGTTTCGGACTTGAAAGAAAGCCAAGGCATCTCGCCGGACCTACTCAGCCCGACGGGGGCGAACGACTTGGTGCAATGAGCCTTTCCAGGAGTCATAGCTATGAAAATCACTCGACGGCGATTTGTGAAGTGGTCGGCTTCGGCCGCTGCGGTGTTCGGTGTTCCCGTGGTGGTGCCGCGTCGGGCCTTCGGAGCGAACGACGAAATCCGGGTCGGCGTGGTTGGGCTCGGCGGTCGCGGTCGCGGTGCCCACATCCCTTCGTTCCAGAAACAAGACGGCGTCACCGTGGTCGCCATCTGCGACCCCGACCGCGAGCGGCTCACGGCCACGGCGAAGATGATCGAACACGCCTATGGCCACAAGGTTGAGCAGTACGTCGACATGCGGCACATGTTCGACCGCAAAGACATCGACGTGATTGGAAACGCCACGCAGAACTATTGGCACGGGCTGAGTACCATTTGGGCGTGTCGGGCCGGCAAGCACGTCTACGTCGAAAAGCCGCTGTCGCACTACATTTGGGAAGGCCGGCAGATGGTCAATGCGGCGCGGAAATACGACCGCATCGTGCAATGCGGCACTCAGCGCCGGTCGCAAACATCCATCGCGAAAGCCATCGCGTGGATTCGCGAGGGGCATCTTGGGAAGATTCGGTACATTACCGCCTTTGCCAACAAGCGGCGCACTTCTTGCGGCAAGCGCGACACGCCGCTGCCGATCCCGGAGACGCTCGATTACGACCTCTGGTGCGGCCCGGCGAAGAAGGTCCCAATCTACCGTAATCGGCTGCAGTACGACTGCAGCTTCGACTGGAACACGGGCGACGGCGAGTCGTGCAATCAGGGAGTGCACGAGATGGACGTTGCTCGCTGGTGCTTGGGCGAGACGACGCTGCCACGGCGGGTGATCAGCATCGGCGGCCGGTTCCTGTTCAACGACGCCTGCGACGTCCCCAATACGCAGATCATCTATTACGACTTTCCGACGGCGCCGGTGCTGTACGAAGTCCACAACCTGCGGAAGGCGAAGGGTTCGAAGGACATGCCCACATTTCGCGGCGAACGGGTCGGCGTGATCGTCGACTGCGAGGGCGGCAGCGTCAGCCTTTATCGCGGCATCGCTTGGGACAAGGAAGGCAAAGAAGTGCAGCGATTCTCGGGCGGCGGCGACCATTTCGTCAATTTCATCGAAGCGGTTCGCAAGGGCGACCGCAGCCATCTGAACGCCGAAGTGGAAGTCGGCCATATCTCGACCGCGGTCTGCCACACGGGCAACATCTCGTATCGAGTGGGGCAGGTGGCGTCGGTCGAACAGCAGCGGGCCGCCGTCGCCGACGTTCCGCTCTTTTGCGAAATGCACGAGCGATTCCTCGAGCACTTAAAGGCCAACGAAATCGACCCGAATACGGCGACCCTCGGCCCATGGCTCGATGTGGACCGCGAGCGCGAATGCTTCAAGGACCACGCCGAGGCGAACAAGATCGTCCACGGCTTCTATCGTTCGCCGTACATCGTACCGGATTTGTCGGGCTGAGCGAGGTTGAGGGATGAGGGGCGAGGGTTCGGGCTGGAGGCTCGAGGGCGGGAAGTCGACGGCGGAAAGACCAGGACCGGCGTCGGTGGCCCCGGCCCCTGCTCCTCGCCGTGTTTGCTCCTCTTGCTGACCGACCCGGCACTCTCTGCAAGCGCTCGTTAAGGCCGGGGCTGCGAGACTCGTAGCGGCACGAGCTGCACCGGGCCCAGCAGGCCGCTGGGGAAGATGGGCCAGTTGGAAGCGTCGAAGCGGCGGTACTGGCGGCTGACGAAGTTGATGTTGTGGAAGATTCGCCACGGCACCTTGCGGCGGTCCAGGTCGCGGATGCGGTTGGCCGACAGGTTCGTCACCTCTACTTCCAGCACGTTGCCCTTCGGCTTCAGCAGTTGGGCCTCAAAGCGGATTTGGAAGGGGGCGATGATGGCCGTGCCAAGTGGGTGGCCGTTGAGCCGGACCCGGGCACTTTGTTCCACGCGGCCCAGTTGCAGGAGCCAAGCGTCGGCAGCGACGTTCGGAGCCTCAAAGCTCAAGCGATAGCGGGCCGTGCCGGCGAACCGTTCGGCTTCTTTGCCACCGAGCTTTGTCCACGACTCCAGCCGCTCCGTTTCGAACGGCTCGGGCAGCGCTGGCC
>JAADHY010000679.1:0-3899 GCA_013151585.1 Planctomycetota bacterium | reverse complement strand
CAGTGCAATCGGTTCGCCCGCCGGCTCGGTGTATGTCCACCGCGGACCGTCCTCCAAAGGCCTCTCCCACGTCTTCACGATGACCGAGGCGTTAGGCTCCAGTTGAATGCAGACTTGCAGGTCCCCGTCGCGAAGCCGCGAGGCCGCCTGTCCCACCCGACCGGTCATCGGGTCCATCAGGATCGCTGCCGCCGCGTTCGTGGCCAGCGGAACCCAGCCGTCGATCCGCTGCTTGCCGTGATTAACTAGGAAGTAGTAGCGTCCGTGCTCGTGGCGGCGCCGGACGAATTCCAAGCCGCTTTGCTCGACCAGCCGCTCGCGCCTCACGCCGGCCGACGCAAGGGCCGCTCGAATCTCTCCCACCAAGACGCGGCCTTGGCCGATTCGGGTCGTGGCAACCTTTGACGGCTCGTCGGGCAGCCGCAGCCGGGCGCAGAGCGTTTGCAGCTCCGCGCGTCGCTCTTCCAGGCGCGCCAGCCCAGGCACGTCCTCCGGCAATCGGCTTTCGAAAATCACCGTGGCCCCGCTGCGCGCCAGTTCGATCAGCCCGCCCAGTGTTTCAACAGGCATCAGGCGGCATTCGGGGACAACCACGACGCGGTACCGTTGCGAGCCGGGCGTCACGATCGATGCGCCGTCAGTGCGCGAGGCCAGAAGCTGGCGGTCCGAGATATAGTCGAAGGCGAAACCCGCTTTCCAAAGCCAGCGAACAAGCCGGCCGGTCGATGAGCCGCCCATCCACCGTTCGAACCGGTCGATGATCAGCTTCTGCTCAAGGGCGTCCGGCTGCTGCCAAAGATCGTGAATGCCCCAATACAGGAGCACATCGTTGTCGGGTTGGCCCGCTTGAAGCACCGACTGAGAGCGAGTGATGTAGGCGTTCAGCGCGGGCGCGTCGTGCCAGATCGAGTTGCGTGGGTTCATCTGCGTCGAAGCGTAAAAAACCCACCCTGGCCACGGCGCCTCACGCGGCGAATAACACGTCCCGTGGTAGATGATGTGGTTGACGCCACCGAGAAAAAACGCATCGACCAGCTCCTTCATCTGGCCCAGCGTGGTTTGGAAATGCTCATTCAGCCACGTCCCGGTTTCCGAAGCGGTCAGCCGGCGCCCCATGACGTGCGCGGCCGAAGAGGCGAGCTTCGCAAACAACGGGTCGCGCTTCTCACGGAAGAACTCGGTCTCGGGAATATCGCACGTGCCGTACAGGTCCAGCAGGTTGGCGGGCGAGCCGTGCGCTTGATCGCGAGTCACGAACCCGTGCCGGTGGCACCAGTCGACCCACGTCTCGGTGAAGTTGTGCAAGATCATGTCGGAGACCGTGCGGCGGTAGTCATACTTCACTCGAGCGACTCGATCGCGCTGAGCCCGGCCGAACAGGGCGGGCAGCTCGTCCTGCAACCGGTAACCGCGGTACTTCTCAAAATCGGCGAACAGCTCGGGAGACCAATTGCAGATGTACTCGTACGAGTCGTGGTACATGGCCCGCGGCTTCGGCCCGTCGTAAGTGCGAAACGCCGCGTCGAACCGTTCCAGATAGCGCGTGATTGCTCGCTTCGAGAACGGGTTGAGCATGTAGCCTTCGCCGCCCGGAGCGGCCCGTTTGACCCGCCGTTCGGCGGACTTCTGCGAGACGACGTAGAGCGTCCACTGGCCAGGGGGCGTTTCCCACTGAATCATTCCTTGCTCGTCCACTTGATCGGTCAGGTCCACCCGCCGGCCGGACGCCTCGACCGCTACGGCCGCTTGCACTTGGCTGCCCGGAATGCCCGTGCGGATCGGCTCGCCCGGCCGGATTGGCACCGTCTTGAACACGGCCTTCGCGCACGCATCTTCAACCGAAATGTTCGGCCCGCCGAAGCACCAACCGGTGCCGGTGGTCATGTCCAAGTCCATGCCCAACCGCCGAGCCTCCGACACGGCATGCTTTAGTAAAGCCATCCACCGAGGGCTCAGGTATTCCACGTACCGATCCTCGTAGCCTTTCGCCCCGTAGATGGGGATGGCGTGGACACCGCCGTAACCCGCCTTCCGATATTGCTCCAAATTCCACGTCAGGTTTTTCTCATCGACCGCACTGCCCATCCACCACCAGTAGGCCCACGGTCGCGTCTGTGCCGTCGCCGCCGGCCACTCGAACGCGCTCTCAGCCCAGCGTGCAGGTGGTCCGGCAACGACCGACGACCGAGGCGTTGCCGCAGTGACCCCAAGCGCGAGGTACGCTCCCGCAGCGATCAAGAGGCTCCAAGAAGTTCGTCTCCGGCGCATAGCAATCCCCTCCGGTCGAGAAACGAGGCCTTCCAGGCTCAGCAGCGCCCGCGTCGCGGCTCAATGTCGAAACACTCGTCGCAAGACAAACCACGCCATCACCAGCAACAGCAAGTTGCTCGTCCACATGGCGTAGGCCGGGTTGACCGTGCCCGTCTTGGACAAGTTCATCATCAACAGCAAGATGGGATAGTAACACAACAGAATGGGAAGGAAAACCAGCAGGAAATTGGTCAAGAATTGCCGTCGCGCCTGCAGAATGGAAAAAGGGCTTCCTAACAAGACGAAGAACAGGCAACTGGTCGCCAGGGCGAACCGGCTATGGATTTCGGTTCGGAAGCGAGCGTCACGAGCCTCGGTCACTTCCAGGTCGGTGTCGTACTTGCGAAAGTGCGGCGAGAAGAACGTGTCGAATTCTCCGGTCGCCAACACGATGGCCGCCTCGGCTGCCTGCCGCTCTTGCAAGCGAACTCGCCTTTGACGCACCTCCGTCAGTTCTTTGCGGATCGTGTTCAGGCTCATGTGGCGAACCTTCGTGCGTCGCATCTTGCTGGGCAACGGGAAGGGATAGTCCTCGTGCTCCAGCCACACAACACCGCGTCCCGGGATGTCTGCGTGGACCTGCTCCAGATGCAAGATCACCTGTTCTGCTTCCAGGTTGAATTCAACGGTCCCTTCGCGCGCTTGCACAATCAATGCTTCGCGGCCTTCGGGGGCGTAACGCACGCTTGGGCGGAGCAGTCGTTTGTTTTCCACGCCCATTACGGTGATCTCCAACCCATGTGCCCAGCCGGTCAACTGTCCTTGCGCCTTCAGCCGTTCCAGGAAAATGTCCTCCATGACCGAAGTGACCGTCTTTTGAATCTGTCGGACTGACAGCGGGATGACCTGATCGGTCATCAAAAACGAAAAGACGCTCAGCACCGCGCCCAGCAAGAACGACGGCCAAAGAATCGAAAACACATTGATCCCCGCTGCTTTGGCCGCCGTCACTTCTTGGTCACCCGCCATGCGACCATAGACCACGCAGACGGTCAGCAAGAACGTCGCCGGAATCGTAAACGGCAAAAGACTGGGCACGACCCACGGCAGAATCTGAAGCACCTGCACCGGCCCCAATCCCGATTCGCGAATCTGCTGCAGGGCCCCCACGAACGTTAAGAGCACCGTCAAGGCGCTCACCAGGATTGTGAACACCTTCAGCAGCTCGGCTAAGACGTATCGGTGCAATAGCTTCACGAGGTCCGTCCTTGCGAGGCCTTTTTCGCCCAGTCCTTCGGGATGGGTCGCCATCCGCCGGTCCCGTCGGCCGTCAGCCTTGCTCGTCGGGCCCCGGGTTCGGCGACGGCGTCTCCGGACGGCCCCTACCGGAGCTAACAGCGGCAGCTTGGCTAAACAACGGTCTCGCAACGGGATACGGCGGCGACTCGGCCACTCGTATAGGGCACAACCCGTCCTTTCGTCAAGACCAGTTCGGCCGGATGATGCCATAGATGCCCCCGGCTGATTCCCGTGGTTTCCTGGGTTCCACGACTCATCCGCTCCGTCGCAGCAGGCTTCGCTCGTGGCCGTTTTGAAAAGGCATTCTGAAGCTTCAGTACTGAGGAAACCGAAATCTATTGGTAGAGCAG
>JAADHY010000627.1 GCA_013151585.1 Planctomycetota bacterium | reverse complement strand
TAGCATGACACGGTCGTTCCCGCCGGCCGCGTCGATAAGCAACGTCCCAGTCGGGTTAGCAAACTCGACCGTCTCGCTAGAAGACTCGCTGCTGAGACGCGACGTCCCGTCGTCCGCCGCCGGCCCCGCATCCAAGGTGATGACGTCGTCGGCATCACCGAAGACGAACCGCCGCTCGGTCGCTGTCAATTCGTCGCGGATTGGTTCTAACCCGGTATACGTGACGGTCACGCCGTCAATCGCGATCGAGCCATCACTGGCGTTGGCAAACGTGTAAACCACATTCTGCGCTGCTCCGCCCACAAGTTGCAGAGAGTCGCCGTCGCCTTCGGCGGGTTGTCCCTGACCCCGGACCACAAGGCCTTCAGCCGGGATTGGATTCCCCCCTGAGAAATCGATGATGAACGTGTCCGCGTCGCCGGAACCGTCCAAAACCAACTGGGGAGCTGCTGCAGGAACCACGGCCGCCACCGCGTCGTTGATGAGCAGCTCAAGATTGTCCCCGTTACGATGCAGACGAAACGTATCGGCCAGGCCATCGTCCGCCTGCGAGGCCGCCGGGTGGTCGGCCGAAGAGATCGTGAACGAGCCTCCTGCCTCAATGATCGTCACCGGAATCACTTGGTAGTCGAGTCGCGCCGAATCCGGAACGACACCGACCGCAACGGAGATCGAGTGTGTGCCGGTCAGCCCGTTCTTGGGCGTGATCGTCAGCAGTCCCGTGTTGGGATCGACCGAGTAATCCAGATTGGGGTCGGAGACGAGCGGGATGTAAAGTCCGAAGGCGTTCAGCGCGTTTTCGTCGAGAAAGGTAACGGCATCGCCTTCCACGTCGACCGCCGTCAATTGGACCGTCACAGGCGTGTCCACTCCGGTCACGATCGCTGGCACGTCCGCCAGGAAGGGATCGCTGTTGATCGGATCCGGAACGACGTCCGCACGGAACGTCTGCTGAAAGCTGTTGCCTTCGGGGTCCGTCACGGTGACGGTGATGTTCGCTGTTCCGGTGGCTCCTTCGGGGGCCTTGAGCATCAGCACCGCGTTTTCAATGTCTGAGAAAACCGTGACCTGTTGCATCACGATGTCGAACAGCGGCCGGCCATTGACCGTGGTCGCCGTGTTGCTGATCGCTTCGCGGACCATCTCGCCCTCGACCAGCAGTCCGAACAGCGACCGGTCGAAGTCGATCTGCCTCTGGGCCCCCTCCGTGATGAAAAACTGCGAGTCGTTCGTATCGTCCAGGCCACGAGCCATGCCAACCAAACCGGTCCGGTTGAACTGCAAGTCCGGATGGAACTGATCGTCAAAGGGCCCCAAAGCCGAACCGCCTCCGCCGGTGCCGGTCGGATCACCGCCGAGGATCGAAACGCCGTTAGTTACTTGGTGAAAGAGCAACCCGTCGTAGAACCCGGCTTCGGCCAGTTGGGTCACCCGTTGCGTCACGCGCGGCACCAGATGGTCGAAAAGCTGGATGACCATCTCTCCATAGCCCGCGACCGAAATGCGCAGACTCGGACTGTCGGCCAATACAGTGGCCTCGACCAGATCGGGATTATCACTGGTGACCGTGAATGTGAGGGGGCCGCCGTTCGGATCGTAGCCGTCCAGTTCTAAGAAGACCGGCGACCCGGCTAGCAACGTGCCATCCGGGATGGGCACAAAAGAAGGCTGCGCCGAGGTGGGGATTGCGATTCCGCTGGCTTGAGAAATCGCCTCCAACGTCTGGACACCCTCAAGGCGAGTGCCATCGGCGAAAATCCAGGTGGGCGTGATCTGGATGTTGTTGGCGGCGGCAATGGCATTCGGCGTGTGATCCGGGTTGGTCACCTCGATAAACGGCAGCCAGGGGGCGCCGTCTTCGAAAAGCTGCCGCTGGCTGGTCGTGAAAGCATCCCAGCTTGCGCCGTAAAGTTTCGCTCCCGCGTTCGTCAGTGCTTGAGCGAACGCGACCAGGTCGGGCGCCACGACTTCGAGGAGCGTTCGATCTTCCAGCGACTCGATCAGGGCGCCGAGTTGATCCGGCTGGGCGCACCTTCGGCGGAGGAATCCTCGCCGAGTCCGACGGGGCGGCCGGCAGCTCGGCCACCGTAACCTGTTTCGTCCCAACCAATTCCACCGTCCATTTGGCCTCATGGTTTCGCACCCAATTCCGTTTGGGGATGGGATAAGCCCGTCTCGTCGTGAGACGCGCCGAAAGGCTGCGATTTATACGCGAAAACCGGCCTGGACGTACAGAGGATTTTCCCGAGGGCCGCCGTCAAAAGCCGTCAGATCCGGAAGCCGCCAGCTTGACACTTTCAGACAGTCGCCCGCGGACCCGGTCCGTACCCGTTCCGCGCCCCGTGTGCCTTGTTTTTGCCGAACGGAACACTAGACTCATGATCCGTCGCCAAACGGGAAGGGACAGTGCTCCGAGCGTCGGAACGGGCGAGGTTCCCAGCCATCCAGGGTGAAGCAAAGGAGTTTCGAATATGGCCAAGAAAACGATTGCCGACGTGGACGTCTCGGGAAAAACCGTGTTGATGCGAGTCGATTTCAACGTTCCTCTGGACGCAGGACACGTACGCGATGATCGGCGCATCCGCATGGCCCTGCCGTCGATCAACAGCGTATTGGAGCGGGGCGGCCGATTGATTCTGATGAGCCATTTGGGCCGTCCGAAGGGCGAGGGATTTGATGAGAAGTTCAGCATGAAGCCCGTCGCCGAGCGGCTTAGCGAGCTTCTCGGCCGCCCGGTGCAACTTGGTTCGGCCGACTTCGGCGACGAATTGCGGACGCAGGCGCAAGGGTTGAAAGACGGCGACGTCCTGCTGCTCGAAAACTTGCGGTTTCATCCGGGCGAGAAAAAGGGAGATGCCGAATTCGGCCAGTTCTTGGCCAGTTTGGCCGACATCTATTGCAACGACGCCTTCGGCACGTGCCATCGGGAAGATGCGTCGATGGTGGCCGTCCCGCAAGCGATGGGCGACAAGCCCAAAGTGATGGGCTTCTTGGTCGAGAAAGAGATCAAGTACCTTCAGGACGCCATTGCGAATCCGGAACGTCCCTTTGTGGCGATCTTGGGCGGAGCGAAGGTCTCGGACAAGATTCCGGTGATCCGGCGGTTGTTAGGACTGTGCGACACGGTGCTCATTGGCGGAGCGATGGCTTACACGTTCTCGCTGGCGCAAGGCGGAAAAGTGGGGAAGAGTCTGGTTGAGCCGGACATGGTCGAGTTGGCCAAAGAGTTGATGGCCGAAGGCGGCGAGAAGCTGAAATTGCCCGTCGATACGCACTGCGGCCGCTGCGCCGATGAGATCACCGGGGACTGCGAAAAGCAGATTGTCGAAGCAGGCCAGATTCCGGACGACTTCCAGGGGCTGGACATCGGGCCGAAAACGGCCGAGGCGTACGGCGAGATCATCCGCTCGGCCAAGACCGTCGTTTGGAACGGTCCGATGGGCGTCTTTGAGGTTCCGCCTTTCGACCAGGGCACGCGCGCGGTGGCCGAAGCGGTCGCCGCGGTCGACGGAACCACGATCATCGGCGGCGGCGACAGTGCGGCCGCCATCGAACAGCTTGGCTTCCAGGACAAAGTCTCTCACGTCAGCACCGGCGGCGGGGCAAGCTTGGCCATGCTCGAAGGCAAGAAGTTCCTCGCCGTCGAGCTGCTCGACGACAAGTGAGCACGAGTCCTCGGCCAACCTGATGGGAAATCATGGTGCGAGGCCAAGACAAGCCTGATTCAAACGGGAAAAGAGCGCAACTTCATGTTGCCATCAACGCAAGCGGTTTTGCCGTGCGGCTCTTTCACAGAGGTGTATGACTGATTGCGGCCTTGCTAGGTACGCGTTTAGCGTACTGGAAATTGATCTTGAGGAGAATTGCCAGATCGTGCACATTTCGCGTCGCAGGAGCGATGCGAAATGGTACAG
>JAADHY010000521.1 GCA_013151585.1 Planctomycetota bacterium | reverse complement strand
CTGGTTCCGCCTCAGGAAGACCTCGATGCCGGCTGGAAGGTCGAAACCATCGGCGACGATATTGCCTGGATGCGCTTCGGGGCGGACGGGCGGCTGTATGCCGTCAATCCCGAGTACGGCTTTTTTGGCGTCGCCCCCGGCACCAGCATGAAAACGAACCCGAACGCGATGCTCGCCTTGCGAGCCAACTCGCTCTTCACCAATGTGGCTTTGCTGCCGGATAAGACGGTTTGGTGGGAAGGCATGAGTGACCCGCCGCCGAAGGCCTACGATTGGCTGGGCCAGGAATGGACGCCCGGCTGCGGCCGCAAGGCGGCTCACCCGAACGCACGCTTCACAGCCCCAGCCGGTCAGTGCCCCAGCATCTCGCCGGACTGGGAAAAGCCGGAAGGCGTCCCCATCAGCGCATTCATTTTCGGAACTCGCCGGACGTTGACTGTGCCGCTGGTTTACCAGTCCTTTAGCTGGCAACACGGGACCTTCGTCGGCGCAACGATGCGTAGCGAGAAGACAGCCGCGGCCGAGGGGAAACTGGGCGAGCTGAATTTCGACCCCATGGCCATGAAACCCTTCTGCGGGTACCACATGGGGGATTATTGGCGTCACTGGCTTGAAATGGGACAGCGGGGCGGTGAAAAGATGCCGCTGATCTTCCACGTGAACTGGTTCCGAAAGGAAAAGCCGGGCGATAGCATGCCGTTCCTCTGGCCGGGATTTGGACAAAACATGCGCGTGCTGAAGTGGATCGTCGCTCGTTGCCACGGCGAGGGGGACGCGGTCGAGTCGCCCATCGGCTGGTTGCCGAAGCCGGAAGCGATTGGTTTCCCGGAGCTCGGGATATCGGACGAGGTCGCGACACTTTTGTTGGACGTCGACCGGGAAGCTTGGAAGGTCGAAGCAGAAGAACAAGCGGCGTTTCTGGAGAAGTTCGGCGAGAAGCTGCCTGGCGAACTGCGGACCGAACACGAGGAGCTGAAACGCCGGCTGGGTTCTTGACGAGAGAGCGAATCGTTCACGAACCGGCACACACGCCGCCCCTACCACGAGGGACCGATGGCAATGCGAAGGCCGGGTGGGAAACGCCTGCGGGCGGCTTTGGCCGCCGCAGGCCTCGGTGCGCTGGTCGGGGTGGCCGGGCTCCCCGACGGCTTCGGGCGATGGGAAACCGACCGAGTTTCCCTGCGTGCCGGCGTCGCTTGCGCGCAGCCGCCTGCTTCGGAAAACGTTCGCCTCGACAGTCGCCGGGCATACCAATACCTGGTGCGCATCTGCCGGATCGGGCCACGCCCGAGTGGTTCCGCCGGGATGGCTCGACAGCAGGCGCTGATTGCTGAGCATTTTTCCAAGCTAAAGGCCGAAGTGCAGTTTCAGTCTTTCGAAGTTTCGCACCCGCTAACGGGTGCGAGTGTTCGCTTACAAAACATCTTTGTGGTTTGGCACCCCGAGCGCAAAGATCGCATTCTCCTGGCATGTCACTATGACACCCGCCCTTTTCCCGACCGAGATCCGTACAACCCGCGCGGGAAGTTCATCGGTGCGAATGATGGGGCCAGCGGCGTCGCTTTGCTGATGGAGTTGGGGCACCACATCCGGCAGGTCACTGAAAACAGCGGCTTCGGTGTCGATTTCGTGTTTTTCGACGGTGAGGAGTTCGTGTTCTCGGCCAACGATAAGTATTTCCTCGGATCAGAGCACTTCGCGCGGCAATACCGGTCAGAGCGACCAAAGCATCGCTATTCGTGCGGCGTGCTTCTGGACATGATCGGCGACAAACGGCTGACGATCTACATGGAGCGCAATAGCTGGAAACACGCTCGAGCGTTAACCGAGAGCATTTGGGCGGCGGCCCGCCGGGCAGGCGTCCGCGAGTTCATTCCGAAGCTGAAGTACGAAGTCAGCGACGACCATCTCCCGCTCAATCAAATTGCCGGTATCCCCACATGCGATATCATCGACTTCGACTATCCCTATTGGCATACGACGCGGGATGTGCCCACCGCCTGCTCGGGAGCCAGTCTTGTCAAGGTGGGACGTGTTTTGATTGAATGGATCAGGGAATTGCCGCCGTCGGAATGACGGCCGGCGAGGTCGCACTTTCACCATTGGCGCGAAGGCATACGACTGTGGACGACTGGTGGGTCACCCTTGGCGTCGGTGCCGCCCTGATCGTGACGGGGTTGGTCATGATCACGGCGCATGTGCGCGCGTGGAAGCGGCAGCGCCAGGACCCGGCCCTGGATGATTTTGATCGCGAGCACTACCGAGCCCGCTACCGCCGTCGTTTGCAAACTTCAGGCCTGATTGCGTTGCTGGGCCTTTTGATCCCGCTGGGTGATGCGCCTTTCCTCTGGCGTCAGGGCGTGCGCATCTCGACGATCTTCTGGCTGGCCATTCTTCTTCTGACCGTCTGGATCGTGCTGCTGGCCATCGGCGACATCGTCGCCACCCGGACTCACGCCCGAGTCGCACTGTCTCGCATCCGGCGCAAGCAACGCGAACTGGAATCTCGCGCGGATGAGCTGAAACGTCGCCGATCCAACGGCCGGCAGCGCCCGCAGGAGTAATGCAGGCCATCGGGAACCATGGCAACGGCCTTCTTTCGCTTGCTTTCGACGCACGCCGCGTCGGCTGCGATTGCCAGATTCACCGTTCATCGCAACAATACCGCCGGCGGGAGCCGCGGCGACGCGGCACCGGTCGGCGAGTGCGGAACGGAGACGCGTGGCGATGGGGGCACCGCCGGAGGGACGGCGTGAAAGGTTTCCTCTTTTTTCACCTTTTCGGGAGAAAACGGACTTGGCTTCGGACGGCAGCCTAGCTTTTCAGAAATGCATTTTGGCCGACTGCGGCGCCACTTATGATGTGGGCGAAGTGTTGGTGGCGTGTCGACGGTGCGGCAGCCTCTTGGATGTGCAGTACGACTGGGACCGCGTGCCGGTTCCCTCGTCGCTGTCTTGGTTCGAAAGTCGATGGGCGAATCGCCGTAATCCGCTGGACTTCAGCGGCGTTTGGAGATTTCGCGAGTTGCTGCCGTTCGCTCCGGCTGAGGCCGTCGTGACCATCGGCGAGGGGCAGACCCTACTGCGGCCGTCCGACAGCGTGGCGGACTACACGGGTATCGCACACGGCCGGCTATTTCTTCACTACGAGGGGCTGAATCCATCAGGCAGCTTCAAAGACAATGGAATGACGGCCGCCGCGACTCACGCCCACCTGGTCGGGGCCGAACAGGCGGCGTGCGCGTCGACCGGCAACACAAGTGCGTCGCTCGCGATTTTCGCCAGCGCCACGCGGCAGTTCAAAGTGCTGGTCTTTGTCGGCAGCGGCAAGATCGCTTACGGCAAGCTTTCTCAGGCTTTGGACTACGGGGCCAAGACGATCCAGATTCTCGGCGACTTCGATGATGCCTTGAACCAGGTCCGCGAAGTGTGTGCTCGGCTGAATATCTATCTTTGCAACAGCCTCAACCCGTTCCGGCTGGAAGGGCAGAAATCGACGATCTATCGCATTCTGGAAGCCCTGAACTGGGACGTGCCGGATTGGATCGTGGTGCCCGGTGGTAACCTGGGCAACTCCAGCGCCTTTGGCAAAGCGTTGATCGAGCTGAAACAGCTCGGTCTCATTCAGCGGCTGCCCCGACTGGCGGTGATCAACGCGATGGGAGCCAATACGTTGTACCGCGTTTACGAATGCGAGGGGATCCGGTGGAGCGGCGGTCGGCCCGATCAAAACCGCATTGATCGCGTCTTTCAAGAGATGGACGCTGCAAACGCTCGGGCGGAGACGCTGGCTTCGGCGATCGAAATCAACCGGCCGGTGAATCTGCTGAAGTGCCTCCGCGCCTTGGAAGCTTGTGACGGCGTGGTGCGCGAAGTCACCGACCAGGAAATCCTGGACGCGAAGGCCCAGGTCGGCGCT
>JAADHY010000754.1 GCA_013151585.1 Planctomycetota bacterium | reverse complement strand
GAGGTTGTTGAGAATTTGCTGAAGCTTGCCCGCGTCTTGTTTGAGAGTGGGGACGCCGGGATCAACATCCCACGTCAGCTCGATATTCTTCTTCTCTGCCAGAGGCTGCATAGCTCCGGCTTGCCGCTCGATCAGGTCACGGATCGAAAATTCGGTGACCTGAAGTTCCATTTTTCCGGCTTCGATTTTGGCCAGGTCCAGCACGTCGTTGATCATGGCGAGCAGCGTCCGGCCCGCTGTTGTGATGTTCGCGACATACCGCTTCTGCCGGTCCGTCAGGTTTTCGGCATTGGCCAGCACGTCGCTGAAGCCCAAGATGCTGTTCAGAGGCGTGCGCAGCTCATGGCTCATCGTGGCCAGAAACTCATTCTTCAGCTTGTTCATTTCGTACAGTTTCAGGTTCACCTGAGCCAACTCGTCGACTTTGGCGTCCAGATCCGCGTTCAGTTCGCGCAGTTCTTCCTGGACAGTCACCAAATGCCGAAGCATGCGGTTGAAGGCGTGGCTGAGTTCTTCGAATTCGTCCCCAGTCCGGATATCCGCTCTCATGTCGAGGTTGCCGTGCGCGATGGCATCGCTGACCTTCTTCAAGTGCAACACCGGCTTGGTGATGACATACCGGATCACCAAGTAGACAGCCAGAATGGCCAACACCACTTTGACGAACTCGGCCGTGATCACAAAAGCGTTGGTGCTATGCAGCGTCTCTTCGGTGCGTTCCAGAGGCAGCGTGATCTTGGCCATCCCGATCAGCTCGCCTTCCTTGACTTTCACCGTTTGCCCATCGGCCGTTGTTCGCGTGGCGTGATAGTGACAATCGATACAAAGCGACGTGGCGTAGACCGCTCCGTAGTACTGATACTCGTTGCGTTCCGGCACTTTCTTGACGACTTCGGCGGCGCCCCGGCGGATCGCCTCCAAGGCTTCATAGCCCAATTGGTCCGTGGGACGGTGCTCAGCGTCAGCCGCCGTAGGATCGGCCTTGTAAAGTTCCCACTTGTAGTCTCGCAGGTCTTCCGGCTGCAGCTCGGCCGGCAGCCGGCGGATGATTTCAATAAACTCCGATTCCGACTCCGACCACGTCCAGTGCTTTTCCAGAATGATCGGTGAGATCATCAATCGGGCGGTGGTGCGGTTCTGAGCGTCGATCAGCTCGGACGTCCGCCACCAATAAAGCGCAAAGGTGATGACGGCCAAGAGCGTCAGCCCGACGCCAAATAGCGTCAGGCATTTCAACTCGAAGTTGGTTTCGCCGAGCAACCGTTTGAGCGTTCGATAAGACATGACGCCCGTTTCCGTGCACTGTTGTCGCAAAAAAAGAGCCGCGGCCGCAATGAAAAGCGGCTTCTACTTGGCTATTCTAGCGCCGAATTCAGTTGCTCCCAAGCCCGATTTCCGACGAGCCCGTCATTCCGGCAGCTCCTGGTCCTTCGTCTCCGGCGCAAAGTAAAGCAGGATCAAGCCGACGAAGAACAGAGATGCCATGGCCGTCACCGCGTATCGCAGCCCCAGCCAATCCCGCAGCTCACCGCGCAGCATCAGCATGACGGCCGAGACCAGCCGGCCGACGTTGAAACAAAAGCTGGCCCCCGTCGCTCGGAGTCGCGTCGGGAAAAGTTCCGGAAAGTAGATTGCGTAGCCGGCGTGCATCCCCACCACGAAGAAGGCCGTGATCGGAAGCAGCACCAGAGCCTGCAAATACGTGGAAGCTCCCAAAAACGTAATAGGCACCACGATAATCGCACCGACGTGATAAAGCACGAAAGCCATCCGACGACTGGTCCACATGCTGATGGGCGCGAACAGGAGCAGTCCGGCCAGTCCTCCGGTGAAATTCATCAGCATGTAGGCGAAACTCGCCTTGCTGCGAGCCTCCTCAGCCGGAACGACTTTGTCGAGCACTTCGCGGACCAGTTCCGGCCCCCACGCATAGATGCCCCAATACGTTCCCAGACCGACGGCGGCCAAACCGAGACCCAGCAGAGCTCGGCTTCGCCAGGGGCCGGCGCCGAGCAATTCCGCCAGGTTCCCGCCGGTCTGCTTTTCCTGTTCCGCCTTCGCCGTGGCAGCTTCCCACTTCTCCGATTCCCGGATGCTCACCAAGACCCAGACCACTAGCAGCGCCGGCAGGACTCCGAGCAGAAACGCCCACCGCCAATCCGTCTGCGCGGTGAAAACCATTCCCACGGCCGAGCCGAGCACGGCTCCAATAACGCTGGAGGCGTGAAAGATGCCTCCGGCCATCGCTCGTGCTTTTTTCGGAAAAACTTCCGACACGAGCGACGCCGCAATGGCCCATTCCCCGGCCACTCCCATCGCCACCAGAAACCGCAAAGCCACAATGTGCCACCACGTGGTCGCGAAGAAATGCATTCCAGAAAAAATGGAATAGGTGAGGATACTCCAGACCATCGTCTGTCGGCGGCCGATCCGATCGGCCAGCATCCCGAAGAACAATCCCCCCACGGCTCCGCCGACCAAGAACGACGCAAACCCGTAGTTCCCGTAGCGATCAACGATGGCCGCGTTTTCGGCGACCCGCAGCACATCCGCCAGCGCCGGCGTCTTGAAGATCGCGAAGAGTTGCCCTTCGAAAACGTCGAAAATCCAGCCCAAACAGGCGATGATCAGGACCAACCACTGGTACCCGGTAATACCGGCGTACCACCGGTCCTCCGGTTGTAGCTCGCGCTGCATGATGAGTCTCCATCTTCGGGGCCGTGTCGAAAGCGAGCGAAAAAAGGAAAAAGAGGAACCAGCGACCGACGGGATGCGTCGAATCAACGTTCCGGAGTGGCGTCCCACGCCTTCTGAAAAATCTCCTCGCCCATGCGGGTATATGGGTTCTGGCAGCATTCTTCGTAGACAGTGAACCGAGCCGTGACGCAGTGGGCTCCGGCCATAGCCGCATCAGCAATTTGCCGAGCATTCCGGATGGCCGCGGCAATGATTTGCTGCGGATAGTCGAAGTTGTCCAGAATCGTCCGCACTTCGCGGATTAGACCGGCTGCCCCGTCGCCGTATTGCTCTTTCCACCCCAAAAAAGGACTGATGAAATAGGCTCCCGCCCGAGCCGCCTGCCAGGCCTGAGCCGCCGTAAAGATCAAGGTGGCGTTCGTTCGGATTCCCTCCTGACTCAGTTCGCGAATCGCTTTGAATCCCGCCTCGCTCGCCCCCACCTTGATCACAAAGTTCGTCGAGATGGCCGCCAGCTCTTTGGCCTGCTCGACGATTTGTTCCCAATCCGTCAAGTGCGGATTCACCTCGACGCTCACCGGCTTGTCCGTCCCGGCGACCAGTTCAGCGATCTCCTCGATGACCGTCCGGAACGGCTTCCCCGACTCCATCACATGCCGCGGATTGGTTGTTACACCGTCGATATCCCACAGATCCAGAGCCCGACGAATCTCATCCGTTTTAGCGCTGTCGAGAAACATCTTCATCGTTTGGCCTCTCCTTGAATCAAAATGGGATGCTCGGTGCCCTGGCGGTGGCGGGAGTGCCTCCCCGGACCGACAAGCGACGCCCGTCCGACAATCGATATCAGCTCAACTCCAACGTCACTGCAAACCAACGTCAGCCCGAGCCGGAATCGTCGTCTCCGCCGGTCGTCAGTTCCTCCACCGATGCGTCCATGAATTCTTTGTGACGGTCGCCAACCCAGTAACGGGCTCCCGCCAAGCACCAAATGAAGTGCAGCTCTTCTTCCTGACTGAAGACCGGATGATAGTTCAGCAAAGGAATTGTGGCGGCGTCCAGCGGACCCACACTGCGGACGAACGTTTTCGTCTTTTCTTCCGCGTAGACCTCGATCGCCCCGTGCCCTTTCGTAAAGATGTAGATTTCTTCTTGGTCCACATGGTTGTGAGGGGGCCACGCCCGCGTGTACGGTTCGTAGATCGTGTAGCCGGCGAGCAACTTGTCGGCCGGTTCCGTGACATCGAACATCAGAAAGACGTCCTTGCCCTCCAGATGCCGAATGCGGGTTTCATCTGATCGGACCTGTTCCCATACGCTGTGATGCGGCGGATGACGGTTCTCGGCCGACGCGCGACAGACAACTAACAGCGCGTCTTGCTCACCGCCGTTCACAAAGCGAAACGGGGCGGCCAGCGGGATGTAGAGCGTATCGTAATAGCTCAGCCGGTAGGTTTCCCCATCCAGCTCGACGGTCGGCTGACCGCTCAGACAGAATAGCAGGGTCTCTTCCGCGTGATGGAAAAGCTCCGCCGTCGCAGCGCCGGCCGCGATCCGATATGTTCCGTAGGTCAACCACTGGAGATTCGATGAGCGCGGATTCGACTTCTCGTGGTATTCGAACTGCCGGGCTTCGGCGCCCAAGAAATGAGCCGGCCGGGCCCCGGTCCCCCCATCTGTCATCCTCGGTCCTTTCCCTCACATCAACTCGACAATCCAAACCCCGCGCCCGTGACTAGTCACCGCGGCAATCGGCTGTCAGCATACCAACGCAACGCTTCATCCGCCACTTTGCCATGGGACGGTTATTGCCCGAGGAAAGCTTTGCCGGGCGAAAAACGCGAGATGAGCGACGTTGCCCCGGTCTAATCCGACGGTCCGCCCGGCACAATCGGCACGTGCACCACGGTGGGCCGATCGGAGGTCAGAGCTTCGCGCAGAGCGGGGACCAGTTCCTCCTGGCGTTCCACCCGGACGCCGACGCAGCCGAAGCCTTCGGCGACCCGATCCAGACGCGTCGGGCCGAGCGTACTGTAAAGCGGCTCGCCGTAACGTTTCGTATGGCCGCTGGCCGTGATGCCCCACCGCTGGTCGTCGGCGACGACCGCGACGAAGGGCAGCCCCTGCCGAGCGGCACATTCCAGCTCGGCAACCGTGAACGTGAATGAGCCGTCGCCGGAAAGCAAGATGACGGGCCGGTCCGGATAAATCGCTCGAGCGGCTATTGCGCCAGGTAGCCCCCAACCGACGACGCCACTTGCCCCGCACGTGACCCAGTGGCCCGGACACCGGTCCGGCAATAACTGATGAAACCACTGTCCGATGTTGCCACCATCGACCAGCCAAATCGTTTCGTCAGTCAAGACTTGCTGGATCGCCTGGACCACGTCGCAGCCATTCAGACCCGGTCGCAGGCGCTGGGCCGTGTCCAAACACTGCTTTCGGAACTGGTCACGGCGGCGACGCGCTTCGGCCAGCCACACTTCGGCGGGCGGGCAATGAAGACGGCGGCATTCTTCAGCGAGCTGTTCGAGCACGGTGGCCGGCGAGCCTGCAATGCTCAAGTCGGCTTCCAAACCGTTTCGCAGCCGAGAGCTGTCGGCGTGGATGCGCACAACTTTGGCATCAGGAGCCAATCGCGGGGGCGAGATCTGCCCGACCCGATAATCGAACTCCGCACCGGCCAGCACGATCACGTCGGCTTCCTCCAAGATGCGCGGTCCCCCCGAGGCCGCACCAATCACTCCCAAAAAAGCTTCTTGCGGACCCGGTACGCTGCCGCGATCCCAGATCGGCAGCACCGTCGGAATCCGCTGCTGGTTCAAAAACTCCGCCAGGGCCGCCTCCCCTCGGGCATAATACAGCCCGCTTCCGATCACCAGAACGGGACGCTGGGCCGTTCGGAGCAGCTTGGCTGCCTCAGCGATCAGCACCGCGTCGCCACCGCCGCTGATCCGCACATCGCCTGACTGGACTTTCGAACGAATCGCGTCGGAGACGGCAACTTCGGCGGCACTGACATCCAGTGGCATCGCCAAATGGACCGGCCCCGGCCGACCGCTTGTTGCCGCCGCAAAAGCCTCGTGAACAAACTGCCCGACGCGGTGCGGCGTGTCGACCAGCCGAGCATACTTGCAGATCGGCTCAGCCACCGGCACCGGGTTGAAGTCCTGAAAGTTCCCCCAGCCCAGTTCAGCCAACGGCGTAATGCCGGTAACGAGCAGCATGGGCGCCCCATCGAACCACGCGTTCAAAACACCGCTGAGCGCGTTCACGTGCGCCACGGCCCCACTGACCGCACAGACGCCGACCGACCGCGTCAACCGACCAGTCACCTCGGCCATGTAACTGGCGGCCTGCTCGTTCCGGACGTCGATCATTCGCATCCCAACCTTGCGACAGGCCAGATAGATCGGGTCCAGTCCGTGCCCGTTCAACGTGGCAATGAACTTTACACCTCGGGCCCGCAGCTCGTCGATCAGAATGTCGCCTCCCGTCATCGGTCCCTCTCCGAAATCACCCAGCAAAATTACGAAAGGAAAGACTATCCGGTTCGAAGCGTAGCAGGGAAAGGCCACCGGCCGCCTGCGGCGATAGATCAAAGATTCCCCCGCCAGCATCCCACGGGCCTGCCGCCTCAATACGAAACTCAAGACCCGCTCGGCGCGAACCGTCGTATCGTACACAATTCTGCGAGCAAAACCCACGAGAACGGTGCTTCGCTCCCACTTCGCGGCCGACGCCGCCTGAAGTTCGTAATCGCAGGGAGTCGTCCGGCGGGCACCGCCCATCACACAATGGGCACTGCCCCCGACAGAGCGACGCCAACTCGCGTGTCCACAAGGATACCAAAACCAGAGCCCTTGGCTAGAAACGATTTCTCGCGAATGGTGAGTGTCCAGGACTTCAAGTCGCGACTGGGGGAATACATTCCCCAACACGACGTCTCGCTCAACTGACGGAGACGTGTTACGCAAGCAGAGCGCACCGGCCAGTTCAATCCCTTCACCTGACGAAGCGGAGGACGGGTAGTCGCTGCGGAGGGCCGAGCTGAAGGGCCACGTACCTCTGCCTTCTTCCCCACGGCTGCCCCGCGTAAGAGGGGGCATCGTAGCAAAGCTTCTTGCCTTTTCCGCATTCGCCTCATTCGGTACGTTTACCATTTGGGGAGGAAGTAAGAACATGTACACAATCCGTTTGGCGAAGATCGGTCTGAAGGTTACCGCGCGGCGTTATCTGTTCGTGTTCCTGGTCGTCCTTGTGAGCCGCGGACTAATGCCCTTGCGATCGGCCGAGCCGGCGGAGGTAGTCATCGCGGCCGACGACACTTGCCCTTACCAGATTGTTCTGCCGGATGCGTCTGCGACCGAGGCGATCCGCGGGGGTTTGTACGAGACAGCTCGGCTGGTCCAGGCGGCATTCCTGGCTAACGGGTTCCGAACGCCGATTGTCGTTGAAAGCCAGCGAGACGCGGCCAAACCGGCGATCTTCCTGGGCAACACGCGGTTCTCTCGCGAGCACGGCGTGGACACTTCGAAAGTGATCGGCTGGGGCTACATCCTGAAAGTCGTTGGGCGCGACGTGATCATCGCCGGCCGGGACCAACCCGCGCCGGTCAAGACGACTCAACCGCGCCGTCCGACGTGGGATCGAATCGGCACCGCGAAAGGCGTGGCGGATTTTTTGCGCCAGTATGCCGGAGTGCGTTTCTTTACCCAGACCTGCCGGCACGCAAGCCGATCGGAGCTGCGGGGAACTTGGACTGGCAACATTGCCCTGCTGTTGAATTCGTTCCCACGCCGCGTATCGCTGTCCCCGCAGACCTTGACGTTCGGAAGACGCCACCCATCCGTTTCAATACGGCCTATCCGCCGCGCGGCAGTTTCTACGACATTGCGCTGAATCGATTTCCTCGAGTGGACGACGCCTTTGGCGGGCACACCTACGCGCGGGCCATCCCGCCGGCAAAATATCGCGAGACCCACCCCGAGTATTTCGCTTTGATCCGCGGGAAACGTTTGCTAGAAGGCCGCGGCCAGTACTGCATTTCGAACCCCGAGGTGCAAGAGCTCATCTACCAGGACCTGCTGCGATTGGCCGATGCCGGCTATCGTTCGGTCGACCTGGGCCAGCCGGACGGGTTCCGTCCTTGCCAGTGTGACGATTGCTTTGAGCTTTATGGCACTGGCAAAGACTGGAGCGAGAAACTTTGGATCTTCCATCGCAAGCTTGCCGAGCGACTGCTGAAGGACCGGCCGGGAGTCCGCATCACGATCATGTCGTACATCCAGACAGCCAAGCCACCGAAATCGTTCAACGTCTTTCCCGGAAACACGCAGATCATGCTGACCGGCACCAACGAAGAAGACATCGTAGTTTGGAAAGACCATGTCGTGCCCGGCGGCTTTACCGGATACATCTATAATTGGTGCCCGAACCTCGGCTCGCGTTACACGCCGATGCGGACGCCGTTGTTCGTCGAGGCCCAGGTGCGACGTCTGGTGAAGGCAAAAATTCAATCGATCTACCGTGATGGTCCCGGACAGCTTTACGGGTTAGAGGGCCCCGTCTACTACATCATGGGCCGAATGTTCGACGACCCGGAAAACAACCGCGCGGCGGACCTGATGGTCGAGTTCTGTGAGGCCGCTTTCGGACCGGCCGCTCGGCCCATGCAACGGTTCTATGACCAACTTTATCACGGCATCGAACTCTACTCCGATTTCCTCGGCACGCGCTGTCCTGCCTGGGTCTACCGCGACATTTACGGCCGACGACACAAGTACCTGCGCGATCCGTTTCGACTCATCGGGTTTCTCTACACGCCCAAGCTGCTGGCGTCGCTGGAAACCCTGCTCCAATCTGCCGAGCGGCTTGCCGCAGACAACACCCAACAAGCCCGCCGAGTGCAGGCCCGCCTGGCTTTGGTGCGCACGGAGTTTGAATATCTAAAGCACCTCGCACAAGTGGTTCACCTGTATCACGCCTACGAGATCGCACCGGATCGCCACGCTTTGAAACACGTTCTGGATGCGATCGACGCACGCAACGCGTTCATCAAGAGCCTTTACGAACCGAACTATCGCAAGCGAATGCTCGCCGCCTGGGGCTTCGTCGTGTTTCCACCAGCCGGCCACGACGAAAACCATTTGCGTTTGGCTTACGACCGCTATCAGGAACCGTATTCGAAAACGCCGCTGAACTGGGATACGGAATCCAGGCGCAAAAACGAGGAGGACCACCGCCGGTGACGATCGGGACGGCTGGCGCGCCGCGGGTATTTTCGGATGTTCCCGGGCGAGTTTGGATCAGTGATCGAGTCTTTCCAGAAACCGATCCGGGTCAACATGCCGCTGCCAGGTCGGCGAGCGCATCGGCGATGGTTGCCACGCCTTCGCGGATGGCATCTTCCGGAATCACCAGCGGCGGACAGGTTTTGATCGTCGGCTGATTCGTGAAAAAGAGCATCACTCCGCGCTTGACCGCTTCCCACGTCAGATCCCGAGCCAAGACGCGGTCCGGCTGTCCGGTTTCGGGGTCGCGGAGGTGCAGGCCGCGGACCAATCCGCGTCCGGTCGCCGCGGCGATGTGATCGGGGAAGCGACGGCGGAGCCCTTCCAATTCGGCTTGAAGCAGCTCACCTTTCGTCGCCGCCGCTTCGATCAGCCGTTCGTCCAACAGCGTCTGCAAGTTGGCCAAAGCGGCTGCACACGAAAGCGGATGAGCGGCGTGAGTCGTTGTAATCTCGCCCGGCGGGATCACGTCCAGCACGTCGCCTCGCCCAATCACGGCGGCCAGCGGCAATCCCGACGTGATCCCCTTGCCCACGCAGATCAGGTCCGGCTGAACCTCGCAGTGTTCGAAGCCGAAGAGTCGGCCCGTCCGACCGAAGCCTGTCTGCATTTCGTCGAAAACCAACAGAACGTTGTACTCGTCTGCCCAACGACGCAACGCCTGAACGTAACCGATCGGCAGCGGGACCGCCCCCCAACCCTGGACCGTTTCCAGGAACACCGCCGCAATCTGCTCGGGATGGACGCCCTGAACGGCTAAATCATCCAGGTTGCGGGTGACGACGGCGTCCCAGTCGGCGGCCTCGTCGATTGGTATCGATTCGCCGTCGGGCGAGGCTCCTGCGCGGGCGGGGTCTACGTACGGCGGCGGCCAGTGATGAATGCCGGCATCCGGGCTGGGAANNCAGGGCTTGCGGGCGCTGTCGCCGGAGAGTTGATGAGCCCCCAGGGTCCAGCCGTGAAAACCGCGTCCGTGAGCCACCACGTGCCACTTGTCCGGACGTTGCCGCATGCCCCAAATCCGAGCGACTCGCAACGCGCATTCGATGGCCTCGGAACCGACGGTCCAGAAGTAGACTTTGTCGCAGGGCGGGGGAGCCAGGTCCAACAGTTTTTCAGCCAGCGCCAGCCGTATCTCTGACGCGAAACTGAACTGAGCCAGCAGGCCCGTTTCGACGTGCCACCTCAAGGCTTCGCGGATCGCCCGATGGCCATGCCCCGTGTTCGTCACAACGGCCGTGGAACTGAAATCGATCCAACAGTTGCCGGCCGCGTCGTAAATCTGATAGCCCTCGGCTCGATCCCATACGACCGGCGGTTGATAGCAATTGACTTGCGGAAAGGCCTGCGCCATCGCGCGCAGTTTGCCCACAGTTTCCGGAAGGGGCAGACGCGTTTGAATGCGCCGGTGGGCCGTTTCGATGCGGGGACACTCTTGCGGTTCCCACAAGAACGAATTGTCCAAAACCGGTTCCGGGATCACGATACCTGTCGGATTGTATGTCACCAGTCGACTCCTTGCGTCTGTTTATTGGGGACTCGGGCTCAGGAAACCTGCGCCCGAAAGGCCTCGTCGATGGCGCTCGTCGTTTTGCCGAGCGGTTCGCGGATAACCAGGTCGGCCAGCGAGTCGCACGGCGTGCGGTCGCGATTGAGGATCACCAGTCGCGCGCCGCACTGCTTCGCGATAACCGGCAAACTGGCCGCCGGCTCCACGACAAGCGACGACCCCATGGCCAAAAACAGGTCAGCTTCCCGGGCCCACTGAGTGGCTTCGCGGAGCACATCGGCCGGCAGCGCTTGACCGAACGAGACGGTTGCGTGTTTTAGGAGCCCGCCACACTGCGGACAGGCCGGCACTTGCTGCGTGCGGTTGAACTCGTCCACCATCGGATCGGCGTCCGTCCGCCAGCCGCAGTCCAAACAAGCGACTTGCCGAGCGGTTCCAAAACGCGCCGGCTGCCGGCTAACTGGTGCAGGCCGTCGATGTTTTGGGTAATCACGCCGCGAAGCTTTCCGATCGATTCCCAGCGGGCCAGAGTTTTGTGGGCGATGTTTGGTTCCGCTTTGGCCATGTCCCGGTGCGACTCGGCCTTTTGTCGCCAGTATTCCCACCGAGCCTCCGGGCTGCGAAGAAACTCGTCGAAATAGACCGGCTGCGAGGTCGCCCACACACCGCCCGGTGAGCGGAAATCCGGGATGCCACTTTCGGTGCTGATTCCGGCCCCTGTAAACGCGACCGCCCGCTCGGCTTCGACCAACCAGCCGGACACCTCTCTGACCGATTCCACAAAGCGACTTTCGTCTGACATGTTCCGTGGCACGCCCCGAGAAAAAGTCCTCTTTCGTCGTCCGTCCGAAACCACCGCGACCGCGGTGCCGGCACCAATCCCGCCTCCTCGTTCCCGCCTGCCAGCCTGCGCATCCGGTTTACGGGCATACGACTATAGAAAATCGCTTCCGGCGGAGAAAGCTCGTCAGGGTTCGCCCAGAGGCAAGCGTGCCGGCGGCGCTCTGCACAAGCCGGTCCGACCGATCGGAACTCGACGCCGAGAAAGCGCGAACATTGTTTGCGCTTTCAAACCAACGAATGTTTTGAAGCTTCCCTATTTCGGCTCGGACGGGGAGCCCAGCTCCTTGAGAAGTTCTCGAAAGAGTGGCTCGGTGCGGATCGGATTCAAAGCAGAGTCGCTTTTGAGCGTGTGCACCAATTGCGGCCGGAACTCGCGGCCTGCGACCTTCGCCGCCTGTCGGATCAGCTTGATCGCTTGACTCAGGAAACTTTCGGCAAGTTCTCGGCGTCGACCTTCTGGAAGTCGAACATCCTCCCGCACCTGTTTGACCGCCTGAGCGAAGATCGTGGCGTTGTTGTAGACGATGGGCCAGGCTCGGGCGCCCTGCTCGGCCAGCAGGGGCTGGGCCCGTTGCAGCGACTGCTTCGCGTCAGCAATCGCGCCGTCGTAGTCGCCTAGCATGATCTTGGCGTATCCGCGGCCGGTGTAGCTGTCGGGGTTGTCGGGGTTGAGTTGGATGGCCTGATCGAAGTCCGCCAGAGCCAGCTCGTTCGCTCGGAGCAAATACGCCCAACCGCGCCGCGTGAGCATGTGAGCGGACGGCTCCAGTTCAAGCGCTCGCGTGTAGTCTTCCATGGCTTTCCGGTAGTCGCCCAATTGAGCTCGGGCCAGGGCGCGGGCGCGATAGACATCGCCGACCGGCTCACCTCGCTTTAGGTACTCAGTGAACGCATCGACGGCCTCTCCGGTACGATGCAGTTTCAAGAGCACTTCGCCGCGCAGTCGGTGCAGCTCGGGGTCGGAATCATCGGCCGCCAGCGCGCGATCATAAGCGGACAAAGCCTCCGACCACTGCCCTGCGCGGTGGTGGATCAAACCGATCTGTTTGTAGATTTCCGCCGTGCGGCGGACGCTGCGTTCCAGCCGGACGGCCTGCTGGAAGTCCCGCAGGGCTTGATGGGAAGCTTCCAGACGATGATGCACGTCGGCCCGAAGTTTGTAAATCTTGGCGGCGTCCGGCGCCAGTCGAGCGGCCGTTGTCAGCTCGTCCAACGCCTTCTGGAACAGCGGAATCGCCTGAACCAGTCCGGACTCCGTCCGGACAGCGTCTGCTTGTCGGCGGTAGGTTTCGCCCAGGTTGATATGCGGCGCGGCCAGGTCCGGTCGAAGTTGGGCCGCCTTTTCGAAATCGGCAACGGCCTTCTTGTACTCCTGTTGGATGACGTAGACGGCTCCGCGGTTCAGGTAGATGAAGTACAGATTCGGCTCCAGCTCGATCGCTTTTTCGAAATCGCGGTGTGCCTCTTCAAACCGCTTCAGCTCGGCAAAGGCGACGGCCCGCGTCACGTACGGCCACGAGAAGTCCGGACGGCGCGCCACGGCCGCCGTGTAACTGGCCACCGCGGCGTCCGGACGCCCCAACTTCAACTGGCACAGTCCCATGAAGTTCAGTGACCAGAAGTGATCCGGGGTCCGCTGCAATGCTTTTTGATACCAGCGCAGTGCGGCCTCATAACGTTCGCGCTGCCGTTCGAACTGGCCGAGCAGGAAGCAATCCAGGCCGGTTGCCGACCCGAGCTGCTTTTGCGCTCGCCGTCGAGCATCTTCCGCCTCGGCCGGACGCCCCAAACGCTCCAAGACCGAGGCTTCCAGAAACGATAGCGCCGCTGATCGCCCGAACCGTTTGGCCCTGCCGATCCATTCCAGCGCTTTCAGGAGCGCCGGTCGCTGCCTGTCCGGATCATCGTGGACGGCCAGATTACGCTGGGATTCGGCCGCGATCAACATCAACTCGAACATGTTGTCGCGGAGACTTGCCAGTTGCTCCTTGGACAGCCAATCCGCTTCTTGGGGCCGTTCGTCGGGCGAATCGATCGGGAAAATCTCCAATGCCGCGCGCACGTGCTTTAAAGCCTCTCGGCTGTCCTCTTCCGGGCCGACGCCCGTAAACAGACTGCCGTGCATGCGTGCCCGATCCACATGCTCCTGGAACTGCACGAAGCGGGCATGAGCGGCCTCGCGGGCCTGCCGGTGCTGGATCACCGTCTCGATTTCTGCCAGCAGCCGCTGAGCCGTTTCGAACGAGGCGGCCAATTGCTGTTCGCCGTCGAGTTTGGCCATCAAAGAAGTGAGAACCAGTCTGGCTCGCTCGGGCTGGTTTTTTTCACGGAAGAGCATAGTGGCGCGAGCCAGCGCCGCTTCGACCTCGGCCCGCAGCGCATCCAGACGCAGACGTTCCACCGCTGCGATCCGATCCTCCAAGCTTTGACGAAAGTCCGCCAACGACTCCTCGGGTTGGACGATTCCCAAGGCCTCGACCAGCAGAGACTTCGCTTGGTCGTAGGCGCCTTGCTCCAAGACTCGGCGGGCCTCCAGAGCTTTGATTTCGGCCTGCGCGTGGAGCTGATCGAGCCGATGCGCTTCGACGCAAACCCAAAGAATCCAGCCAGCCACGAAGACCACCGCCGCCGCGGTCGTGCTCACTACGAGCGTCTGATGCCGCCGGGCCCATCGCCGCAGCCGCGCGTACCACGGGTCGCGGTAGCACGCGTCCGCCAGCCAAGCTTCCACGTCCGCCGCCAGCTCGAGGGCTGAGCCATACCGGCTGGCTTTTTCGCGAGCCATCGCTTTCAAGCAGATCGCTTCCAGCGGCTTCGGGATCGACGCGTCTCGTTCGCGCGGACGGACCAGATCTCCCGCTCGCACACGCTTCAAAATTTCAGAGACCTTGCCCTTCGGGACCGGGTGCTCGTTGGTGAGAATCCGATAGAGGATGCCGCCGAGCGAGTAGATGTCGGACCGCTGGTCCAGATCATCAACTCGACCAGCCGCTTGTTCAGGTGGCATGTAAGCCGGCGTGCCCATGATCGAGCCGGCCAGCGTTCGACTTCCCTCCGTCCGGACATTGGTGCGGACGAGACGCCGCGCCGAGGCCGCTTGCGTGCTGCGGCCAGCCGTCACGCCAGAGCCCGTCTCGGGGGCCTGGGGCCGTTCCCGCTGCGGGTCCGGCGGGGCAGGACGTTCGTTGTCAGTCCGATTGCCCGGCTGTTCGTCCGCCGCGGACTCCACAACGGTCGCCGCCAAAAGATCGGCCTGGTCCGATCTGGCGGGCTCCGCGCCGCTCGCAGTTTGGCGGATTGTGGCTCCGTCGTCTGGAGAGATATCGTTGGTATGTGTTTCGACGGTCGACTCGGTCACGTCGACCAGCTTTGCCAGCCCCCAATCCAAGACGAGCGTCTCGCCGAATGCTCCGACCATGATGTTTTGTGGTTTCAGGTCGCGGTGAAGGACGCCCCTCTCATGAGCGAACGCCACCGCATTGCAAATGTCAATGAAATGACGCAACAGCTTGGTAAAGGCCAGCCGTCGCTCGGTACTCCCGGGCGGCAGCCGATGGCAGTCGGAGATGGCAGTCTCCAGGGTCTTTCCCTGGACGAATTTCATAGCGTAAAAGGGCGTGCCGTCCTGCTGGAAGCCCAAATCATAGATGGGCACAATGCTCGGATGTTCGAGCTGGCCGGTGATCTGAGCTTCTTCCAGAAACCGTTCTACGGCCTGCCGGTTCTTGAGGGCAGCCGGAAGCAGCTCTTTGTAAGCCACCTCACGCCGGATCGCCGTGTCCAAAGCCCGCCAGATTCGCCCCAGACCTCCCCGAGCGAATGGCTCGACTAGCTCGTATCGCTGCGAACCCGCAACGCCGATCGGCGTAATCCCGGAAGGCTGAGCCGCACCGCCCGGGGCAGCTTTCGTGACGTCATCTCCCGTCGGCGAGCTGCCGAGCTTGTGAGTTCTCTGGTCCGGCGAGCCAGACGGACCGCTGCTCGGCTCGACTACCGTCTCGGCAACGGTCGGCCGGAGGTCATCCGGCGCGGCGTTAGGCGGAGGCGGAGCGGCTGACGCATCTCGGTCAGCCTGCTCGATGACAGTCGCCGCTTCTTGGCCGGCGGAACCAGCCGGCGGTTCCGAGCCGTGTTCACTCGCAGACGGGGGTTCGATCAACGTCTCGCCGACGGTCGCTTCTTCGTCGCCAGGCGCCGAGTGGCCTGCCAGTGGTTTTTCTTCTTCGAGAGCGGCGTCTTCGGCCACGACAGTCTCGGGCGACGACGACGGCGAGGGCTCTGCAACCGTCGGGGGGGGCTCGTCGGAGGGAACAGCGACGCCCTCGTCCGCAACCGTGCGCTCTAGCTCAGCGTTCCGCTCGTTCCGGGCCAGGTTCTCGTCGCCAAGCCCCGTTCCGTTGGGCGGCCTGTCATGGGCATCGCCCGGCTCGTCGCGAGGAGCCGATTTGTCGACCTCTCCGGACATGGCCTCAGATCACAGACGGAATTTGAACGTCCGGCGCAAATAGCGGTAAATCCATTGCCAAGTCGAACGCGTGGCGACCCGAAATCGCGCCTTCCCACGGATGCCGGTTCGAAGCAATGGCACGTCTTTGTCCACCAGCACAGTCGTTTGATAAGCAATGCTCAACAACCGTTCCCGGCCTTGAGAATCGGTCACGGTCGGGACTTCGCCGCCGAGCTTGTGCGAGAGTAATTCCGGTACGAACTCGAGGTGTCGCTGCGAGATCTCTTCGATGGTCCCTTCGTACGTCCGGTCCGGCAAGTGTTCGAACTTCAGCTCCACGCGGGTCTTGCCGACTTCAATGTCGTTCCGGTCGCCTTGGTCGACCAGCAGAATGGCCTGGAAGCGATCGTCCGGAGCGATGCTCAGCAAGTGCGTCCGTTCCTCCAGAAAAGCACCAATGTTTTTTGAGTCCAACGGAGTGCCGTCCCATGCGCTGAGCTGAGTGCTGAGCTGTTCGATCGTGGGTTCCTCCAGCCGTGGAGGCTCAATCACCCGTCCGGCAATCGGGGCGACAATTTTCAGCTCGGCCATCTGTCGTTCGTAGTCAGCAATCTGCTCCTCGATATCCCGCAACCGCTCCTCCGCCAGCTTCCATTGAGCCGGGTCTTCCAAGGCCAGGTATGTCTCGACCCGCTGCTTCTGGATCTTCCGCTGCACTTCCAGCTCGCGCTTACGATCCTCCTTGTCGGGGTTGGAAAGCCGGGCCAGCAGTTGGCCTTTTTCGACGCGGTCGCCCGGCTGAACCAGAACCTCTTCTAAGATGCCCGGAACCGTTGTGTAGACGTGCTGGACGTTGTGCGGCTCGATGATGAACGTGGCTTCCACACGAAGCGGCAGCGGAATGAACAGAGCGCACGCAATCAGCGCGGCCAAAATTGTCAGACTGATGGCAATCTTCGGGCGGCTCATCGGGTCAATCCTTGGCGCCGAAATGATCTGATAAAGGTTGTAAACCAGGTTCCCAACGATGGCAACCACCGAAGCGACCGCCAACGTGATTCCAATGCTTTGCAGACGATACGGCTTCAGTACTGTGTACAAAAAGACAAGGATCACCGCCAGGATGAACCACCGGTACAAGCCGGCGGCGATGGCAAAAGTGATGAATTTCCACCGTCCGCGGTCTGGCATGAAGGGGTCTTCTTGCGGCTCGATTCCGAGACAGTACCACGCAAAGGCCTCCCGCAACAGCCGGTCCGCTTTGGGACGCAAATTGGGGATTTCCAAGAAGTCCGCCATCATGAAGTAACCGTCGAAGCGCATCAGCGGGTTGGCGTTCCAGATGACCGTGGTGATCGTCGTGACGAAGAAAATGTTCAAAGCCAAAGCATGAAGCAAACCCGGCCCGGTGAACCACCACACGTAAATGGCGAGCGCGGACAAAAAAACTTCGACGTAGATACCCGCGCCACCGATCGCGATCCGCTGCCATTTGCTTTTCAGCATCCATGAATCGGACACGTCGCAGTACAAGCACGGGCTGAAAACCAAGAGCATCACCCCCATGCCGTGACCCTCGCCGCCGAAATGCTTGCATGTCAGCCCGTGGCCAAACTCGTGAAGAATCTTGGCC
>JAADHY010000730.1 GCA_013151585.1 Planctomycetota bacterium | reverse complement strand
GGGGGGAGCGGGGCTGCGCGTCGTGGTCGGCCGTGGATCGGAGGCAGAGCCTCCGGACTGTGCGGTCCCAGGCAGAGCCTGGGAGCGAGAAAAAAGGTTGGAGAAACGCATCCGTGCAACCCTTTCAGGGTTGGCCACCTTTTTGGGGCCTCGTCCACCCCGGGGCGCCGCGAAGCGGCGACCCGGGGCTGTGGTGTGAAACCTCTTCGGGGTTGCTAAAAGTGCAGCCGTGCGCCGACGGTTGAGTGGGCCTTCGGCGTGATTGCAGCGGTTTTGGCATTTGGCGTCGCGCACGAGGCCGACCGTATCGCCGTTCTCTCTGGTACGGCCCCATTCGTCCGGATGGCCCATGAAAAGGGCAAAAGTCGAGCTCATGCCGGCGGCCGTCAAGAAGGATTTCGTAGAATTTCCCCGAGGTGGAAAGAAACTGGGAAACAATCTTGAACATACGCACGCGTGTGGTATGATCGCCTGCAATCTAGCTACACCTGTCTAATAGGTTCAGCCACTCGGAAAAAGCGCGCGTCACTCTGTTCGTCAATATCCGTTTCTATCGGGCATTGTCACGTTCCCATGCGAGTCGAGCGTCTGTCGCTGGGGTGGGTGCATACTGTTTCTGGCAGTTCGTCATCGCAGCTCACGAAGCCAAAGGGAGGAGGAAACGATGCTGGGTTTCGATTGGTTGGAAGCTCTGAGAAGTAAGCGGGGGGTAGGTACGCTCTTTTCGAACTGGCGGTGACGTTCGTACCGGGCGCACCGGCGCCGTCCACTGAAGCGGATGGCAGCCGTTGCAGAAGTCTTGGAGGATCGCACGCTGCTCAGCGGCGATCCGTGGGGTGGCGGATGGAACGAGCCGCCGGTGGCTTATGACGACTACTTCTCTACCATCCACGACAGCATGCTCGTGGAGAACGTGCTGTGGAATGACGAGGACTATGACGGTCCGTGCGAATTGACGGCGATATTAGAAACCAGTGTCTCTCATGGCACGCTTTCGTTGTTTTCGGACGGCACGTTCGAATATTGGCCGAATCCAGGATTCGTCGGGCAGGACACGTTTACGTATCGGGCCAGCGACGGCCAGGACGCGAGCGAGGTGGCGACGGTCTATTTGGACGTCTTCAATAACGCGCCGACGGCCGAAGACGATCGCTCCGAAGGGCCTTACCTGGCCGTCTACAACACGCGGCTGGATGTGTCGGCGGATGAGGGGGTGCTGATCAACGACTGGGACATGGACGGAGACGGTCCGTTGACGGCGGTGTTGGCTCAGTTGCCGCAGCATGGTTCGGTGACGCTCAACAGCGACGGGTCGTTCACGTACTGGCCGGCTCCGGACTTTCTGGGCAGTGACTGGTTCACCTACCGGGCGGACGACGGTTTGCCAGACGGGTTGAGCGAGGAAGCGACGGTGTGGATTGATGTGGTTCGCCCGCAGATGGACATCGACGTGGACTCGAACAACGACGGGTGGATTGACTGGGAGAACGATCCTTCCTGGGGCACGGACGATCCGATCGAGGAACAGGATCCGGGCCAGGTCTTCGGCTACAACGGGGACGATGACAACGGCAACGGCGTGTTGGATGTCCAGGACGGTCCGTTGACGAATGGCAACGGAGATCCTGTGGCGGACGACGATTTGGTGGAAGCGTATGTGGGATTGGACTTTGGCTCCATGGCGGATTGGCCGAGTTTGGAGGGATTTGAAGTGGTGTTATCGGCCGGTTCGAGCGTCGAGATTTATGACACCCGTTGGAAGCAGCAGAACATCACGGGGGTACCGTTTGTCTTGGACGCATGGGGCAACGGTTTCCCGAGCGTGGTGTATTTGGAAGGGGTGAATCCAGGTCTGACGCTGTTGACGGCCACGCTGTTGAACCCGCAGGGGGCGACGATCCACACGGACACGGCCAAGGTGACGGTGGTGAAAGTCGACATCGACATCGACGGCGATAACACCGGCGCCATCGACGGAACAGATGGAGAAGAGATTTCCGAGGCTGGTTCGCCCGGCCAGATCTTGGCCGTCGGAGTGGACCAGCGCAAAGAGGTCCGGTTGAAGGTCGACATTCCCGATCAGGCGAACCCAGAGCAGTTCACGTACACGCTAACGTATGACGATTCCGTGATCGAGCTGTACGACACGGGGCCATCCCAACCTGGGCAGCCGCCGTCGGGCAACAAGATTCCGTCGGGCACACCGCTGACCGAGATCGGCGGGATCACGGTCGAGAACCTCCGGGCAGGGCTGACCGTTTACGTGGACGGCGTGAACTTAGGGGCGACGGATATCGTGTTCGAAGCCAGCAAAGGCAATCTGATTTTCTCCGATAAGGTTCATGTCACCGTGGCGCTGGACTTGGACACGGACAGCGACAACGAGGGCCGGGTGGAAACGACGAACACCGAGGAGGACCGGCTGGAAGACTGGTATGCCATCGACAACTCGGCGCTGGGCAAGCGAATATTCGAGAACCGCGACGACGACAACAAGAACGGCAAGCCGGACTTTTCCGACAACCAGTCGGCGTTCATCGGACTGCAGTTCGAGAACGATCTGGCGCAGATCCAACTGCAGTTCACCCAAACAGATATGCCTGGCTACAAGTTGGTATTGGAAGCGTCGTCGAATCTGGCCCTGTACGTTACCGACGGCGAGCTGCCGACACCGCAGGAGCTGACTGGTCCCAGTGGTCAGACATGGAAAGCGTACACATGGGACCTTGGGCCGAATTCGGCATGGCCGGGCTCGCTGACCGTGTACGCTGAAGGGAGTGAGCCTGGCGCCGGCAGGCTCCATTGGCGTTTCCAGAAAGATGCGACGATCTTGGCGCGTGACGCGGTTCGGATCAACGTGGAGAATCTGGTCTGGCCGTTTGAAACTCAGACGCACGCCGACTGGAACGCCCGCCCGACCAGCGACTGGGTGGGGCTGGAGCTGGCCGACGCCTGGTACATCGACAAGGCTTTGGTCGACTACATTGTCAACCCGGCCGACAAAGGCAGCATCGCGACGATTTATCCGGACATGGAAAACGGCACGCGAGCGTCGCAGGACGGCCCGGATTCGGTCAGCACCAACACTTACGGAACGAACGTAACTCTGGTCTTCGACTACACATTCGAGCGCCGCGGCGGCAATGAGTTTGGATACGTGCAGGCGAATGTTCTCCCAAAAGTAAAGGACGATGACAAACGCGTTGATCCCGGCTCTGGAGAGGCGACCGACCGCGCAAAATTGAGTTTTGTGAGCAACAGCGGGATCAAGATTCCGCATGCTGACAAATACAAAGAAGTAGCGATTCTGGACGTCGAGAAGATGATCGAGTTGGCTGGAGGAATCGACAGCTTCACCAAAGACGAAAACGCGCCGCGCGGCCCGAAAGGGATTGATGACAATGGCATGGTGGACATCATGCAAACGGTTTTCGGACATGTTTACGACTTTGAAGACGAGCCGTTGAGCAGACTGATGTCCGGCGTCCTGTACGACGGCGATTACACGAAGATGACGGATTTCCAGGCCGGAAGCGTAGCGGAGGCGACGTCCCAGGACTTTATCGACACGCTGGCGCGGAACGCAGCCCATCAGGGGGCGTCGAACCGGATGGAAATCATCTTCAGCGGGACCAGGCTGACGGTCAAGATCAACGGCCAGGTGGTTTACGACGACCCGAACGCGGGCCTGACGCTGGGGCAATTCCTGGTTCAGAGCCACTGGGGCAGCGGAGTGGTGTTCTCGAGAATGGACGTGTTGCCGAACGGCGGGTAGGGGGGAGGCCATGTGGATGAAGGGATCAAGACATCTGCGGTTTGTGGCGATTGTCGCTGTTTCTACTCGGCGTCGTATTGGGGGCGTTTCTGGTGCGGTCTCGGCAAGCGTCTGGGGTGGGCACACGGGCTGGTAACCAGAGCAGCACCGCCAAGGCAGTGGCCGAGCCGAAGAAGGCATTGGGCCGGAAGCGGGCGTCGCAGCGGAAGCCAGACGCCAGATCTCCCAGGAGAATCACGAATCGATTTGGGATGGAGTTCGTGGAGATCCCTCCTGGACGGTTCCTGATGGGGGCCGCGCGATACAAACCGGCTCCCGGACGGTTCTTGCGGGAACAAACACGAGTCGAACCGGACGCACAGCCGATGCACATCGTCTACATCACGCGGCCTTTTTTCCTGGGAGTCACCGAAATCACGGAGCGGCAAAGGATGATCGTGGAAATCGCTGCTGGCAAGATCGACCCCGAGGAGTACGGGATTCCCGTTAGATCGGCGGAGGACTATAGGACTTACGTTACAAAGGACAAAAAGCCGGTACCCGAATCCTTCGCGAGTTGGGAGGAAGCGAATGAGCTGATTGAGACACTGTCCAGAATTGATCCGGACTACGACTACCGAATGCCGACCGAGGCCGAGTGGGAGTATGCGTGCCGAGGCCAAGTCGACTCGATAGATTACTCAAGGGTGGACGCCGAGGTCACTCAACCGCGGCTAGAAACCGCTCGGTGTGCACCGCCTAACAGTTTCGGCCTTTACGACATGTTACGCAACATGGGCGAGTTCTGCTCGGACTGGTATTCGCGAGACTACTATGCGCACTCGCCCTTGGCCAACCCGACCGGTCCGCCGACGGGCGGGGCGAAGGTTGCCCGCGGAGTGCGGGACGAAGGCGGAGGTTGGTATGCCGCGTGGCGTCGTTATCCGGTCGGTCCTGAAGCAGACGGGAACATCCTGCTTGGCGTGCGTCTGGTGCTGGAACCGGAAGGCCGCGTCCGTCGTTGAAGCCGAGTTCGACCGGCTGGGAAGAGCCCAGGGCATAGACTCTCATTGGTACGAAAGCGCGAACAATGTTCGCGTTTTTCCAGCACCGAGTTCCGGTTGGAGGGCCCTCACCCGGCCACCTTCGGCGGCCACCCTCTCCCGCAAGCGGGAGAGGGGGCGCATGTTAGCAACGCCCCATCCCAACAAGGTCCCTTCTCCCCCAGTGGGGGGAGACATCTGAGGTGCTGTCAAGGGCTTTTTTTGGGACATTTGTCCTCATCGAGGTATTTCAAAATGGGGCTGTTTTTCGCACGCAGG
>JAADHY010000626.1 GCA_013151585.1 Planctomycetota bacterium | reverse complement strand
GAACCCAGCGTCTCCGGTCGAAGTTTCCGATTCCGGAGTTCGTAATTGGGTTTCCGACTCTTCTGCGCCGCGCCGGGTATTACTGCACCAACAACGTGAAGACAGACTATAACACGGCGAACGAGGCCGAGATCATCAAGGCTTCGTGGGACGAGTGCAGCCGGAAGGCGCATTGGCGAAGCCGCAAGCCCGGCCAGCCGTTCTTTGCCGTTTTCAACGACATGACGACCCACCAGTCTCGAACGATGGTCTGGCCGTACGAGCAATTCCGGCGTGAGGTGCAGAGCCGGCTGTCGCCTGATGAGATTCACGATCCGGCCCAGGCACCGATTCCTCCGTACTACCCGGACACGCCGGTGGTGCGCCGGACTGTGGCTCGCTATTACGACTGCGTCACCGTGATGGACCAAAATGTCGGTCGGCTGCTAAAACAACTGGAAGAAGACGGCCTAGCCGACGACACCATCGTCTTTTTCTACTCGGATCATGGATCGGGAATGCCGCGGCACAAACGAGCGCTTTTGGATACCGGTTTGCACGTGCCGCTGATGATTCGGTTTCCCAAGAAGTACCAGCATTTGGCGCCGGCCGGTCCGGGGCAGACGATCGATCGGCTGGTGAGCTTCGTCGATTTCGCGCCCACGGTTCTCAGTCTGTGCGGCCTTCCGATCCCAAAACACATGCAGGGTGTGGCGTTTCTGGGGGCGCAGGCAGGGCCGCCTCGTCGGTTCGTGTTCGGGGCCAGGGACCGCGTGGATGAAGTCTTTGACCTGGCCCGGTCGGTACGGAATCGTCGCTATCTGTACATCCGAAACTATATGCCGCATTTGTCGTACCATCAGCCGTCGGCGTGGCCGGATCAAGGTGAGATCCGGCGAGAGATCACGCGATTTGCACGCGAGCATCCCGACAAGCTAACGTCCGCTCAGAGGCATTACGTCGCGCCGACCCGGCCGCTGGAAGAGCTTTATGACGTCCAAGCCGATCCGCTGAACCTGAACAACCTCGCGGATTCCCCGGCCCACCAGGCCGTGCTGACCCAGATGCGGGAAGAGCTTTCGCGATGGATGCGCGAGACGCGCGATTTGGGCTTCCTGCCGGAGGCAGAGGTCTGGCGGCGCTGCAAAGGGACGACACCGTACCAGATCGCTCAAGATCCGAAGTTGTACCCGCAGCGCCGGCTGATTGCGGCTGCGTCGATGGTGGGCGACCCGGAGGTCTCCTCGGCCGAGCTGACAAAGGTGCTGACCGATGACGACGCGGCGGTGCGATATTGGGGAGCGGTGGCGTTTGCGGCGTCTCCGGCGAAAACGTTGCAACAGCGGGCCACCTTGGTCGATGCGCTGGGCGATTCTTCCTTGACCGTTCGCATTGAGGCGGCAAACGCTCTGGCGCGGGCGGGCGAGATCCAGCCGGCGCTGCCTGTCTTGATTCAGTGCTTGGAGAGCGACAGCAAGGCGGCCGTTTTGCATGCGGCGCGCACCATCGAGCTGCTCGGAGAAAAGGCCCGTGCGGCCGTTCCAGCCATGCAGGCGGCGCTAGAACGAGCGAAAGGGCCAGGTGAAGAGAATCTGTTCATCCGATTTGCGGCCGAGGCCTTTGTGACGGCTATGCGACAATAGCCGGCGCGAAGTCAATCCGGCGGCAGCGAGTCGATGCGTCGCGACGCGCGGTACAGCGCCCACCCCAGGGCGGCCGCTAGGACCACAATGATCGTGGCTAGCACCGGAACGCTGTTGACCAGGTCACGAAAACGCAGGATCGAGTCTTCAGCCGGCGCCTCGGCCAGTTGCGTTTGAGGTCCCAGTTCAGCCACGACCGGCTCGCCGACCGATCTCAGCGGCCCAAGCACAGCCGCCGCGTCGTAACGCGGAGCTTCGACCGTCGGAGCTCCGTAAACGAGCCGATATTCCTTGTCAGGCTGGGCCAAGAAGACGACTCGATAAATACTGCCTTGGGCGCGGATGCCCGTGATCTGCAGCGGAGGATTGTCATCGTTGAAGATGACGATGCGATAACGGGACCGGCGCGTCTCGTCAAAGCGGATGAGCAACTGTTCGCGGCGGAAGTCCCGAAACTGGATCCGCGTTATGCGCCCGTGGCCAATCGCTCGCCAACGCGTCTTCCCGCTTCGTTGCTCCGCTGTCTGGATTTCCGCTCGCCGACTGAAATTGCGACTGGCCGTTTCGATCTGCAAGCCGGTCAGGGGCTCGCGCCTCGTCGGTACCTCGATGACGGTCGTTTTTGCATTGTCGTTGGCGGCGACTTGTTCCCAATCCAAGTTTCCGTACCACTTTTTCTTTTCACCTGCCACTCGCTGTTCGATCACCGTTCTCCAGAACTTCAGGCGGTCGATTCGGAACGTCTCGCGGCGGACTTGAGTCTGCTCCAGCCGTTCGACTTCGGTGTCTCCGCGAAAACGCCGCGTCAGCTCGCTCAGCGGTGACGGCCGGTCCAACGTGACTTCTTCAATGACCAAGCGATACTGCCGACAGTCGTTTTCCGGGAGCGGCACGTCGTAGTGGCTCACGTCGAGATATCGCGAATAGTCAAAGATCACGGCCGAAGACACCAGCGTTTGCCAGGACTGCCCGTCGCGGCTTCCCAGGACGGTAACCGTTCGTTCGAAATTGCGTTGCGGCGTCACGATGGTGAAACCGTCCGCAGATGTGGCCGCTTCCTCCAATCGCACTTGCACCTCGATCCGGTTCCCGGGCTTCTCCCGCAACGATTCGATGAACGACTTCACCGGTTTGCGGCGAGGCTCTTTTCGCTCGACGGTGACTTTTTCCAAGACGTACGGCACCTCTTGCGCCGCGTCGTCCAAAACGCGGATATCCGGCAGACCGTCTCGGGTTACGGCGTAGATGTCGCTATCAAGTTCCACGGCGACGATTGCCTCGTCACGCCCGGCCAAGCGGATCTGTTTTTCGTATCGAAAGGCGAGGTCTCGTCGCCTGCCACGGTTTGGCCGACCCCGGCCCACGTCAGGCAAAGCGTGGCGGCCCACCACACGCTCCGTCGACAATGATCCGTTCGCTGCATTCGCCTGCCTCCGTCTTAGCTTTCTTGCACGCTTCACGAACGGGACGCGGTCTACCGGACCGCGTCATGGCCACAGCGCCGATCGCCGGGCAGTCCGTGAACAAGTCGTAGCCATGTCAAAAATTTGCAGCATTCACTGGAATCGTCGGCGAGCAATCGAGCGAGCAAGAATCCGGGAGACAGCAGCGCTCGAAAAACCGCAGCTTTTGGTTCAGGTTTGCGGTCACTCCTCAGAACGCTGCGGCTTCTTCCCGCTTCCGGATTCGTTGTCTGCGGAAGGGGCCTGCTTCTCGCTCTCCAACGCAAACGTTTCGCGGTATCTCATGTAGAGAAACGATCCTCCCAGCACCAGCACGCCCAGCACCAGGAAGGCTACGATGCGATAGAGCTGTTCCAGCCCTTGTAGGTCGTTGAAAAAGACTTTCCACGCCACGACGACGAAAAGCGTCAGCCCACCGTAGCGCAACAGACGGAGGTCTTTCACGATGCCGTACAGAATCAGAGCCAAAGCAAACAGCGACCAGAGGATCGAAATGCCTCCCGGTCGCAGGCCGGGAACAAACCTCGCCAGGACGGTGTTGGTTTCCAAAGTCAAATAGAGAAAGAGGACAACAACACCAGCCATTCCAAAGTACCACACCGCCTGCTGAGCGGTTTCCTTTTTCTGGGGGACACGGTTCAGCCATGCGGCCGCCAAGAAGCAGCAAGCGATGATCGCTCCGAAGTCCAGCAGTCTCATAACGGCCTCGAGCGGGGAGTAAGGTCCGAGATAGCAAAACATCTCGTTCAGCTCCCACACCTGCAAGACATCGAAAAACATCAATTTCAGCAATACCCCCACGCTGACCAACAGCAGCAACCCCAAAGCCGCAGAGCTCGAAAAAGCAAGGTACATATAGAAAAGGACCGCAGCCAGACCGATCCAGACCCACGTCAACGCTGCCGGCCGCAACGGTTCGAAAAAGTAACCGAGGGTTTGGTTGATTTCCAGATGAAGGTACAGGAAAAGGACGGCCAAGCAGGTCGCCAGAGCCGCGACTTTGGCCCACTGGGACTCCGTCGCGACGGCTTCGCCGCGCGGCGAGCTGGGCGGCGGAGCCGCTCGCTTCAGCAACAGAGCGGCCCCGCCCAATGTTGCCACGGGCACGCCGAAGGCAATCACACGTTCCAGTAGATGTCGAAGGAACTGGCCGACACTCGCCTCCTGCAGTTGCCGCGCCGCAGCGAACTGGATTGGCATGTCATGAAACAGGAGCCGCACGGCCACGATCGTGTAAAGCACAAACGAGAGCCCGCGCAAGAAGCCGCTGTTCAGTTTTCCTGCCAGCCACAGCATCACCAGCGCCTGCACCGCCCAGCAGACGGTGATCCACTGCGGGGAAATCGCCAATGGAAACGTCACGGCAAGGAAAAACGCCGCCAAAGCCAGAAAAGTCATCAGCAAACCGCGGTCGGCGAGTCCACGCAACAGAAGGTAGTAGACATGAGCCACATAAAACGCCGCCAACCCCAGCGTGATGGCCGCAACCCATTGCCGACCGAATCGGTCCTCAACGAGCAGGTAGGCGATTGCAAAGAAAATGCCGGCGTTCAACACCAACCCCAGCAGCTCCAACAGTGTCGACTGGATGCGGTAAACCAGGTTGAAGACGAAAACACTGCTCGAGAAGAGAACGAAAAAACCGATCAGGAAAGGCAGGACCTGCCAAAAATACTCTCCCTGGTACCCCCGGCTAAGCTCAGTGATTACCACCACGTAGTTGCCGACAAAGGCCAGCCAGACCAGCAAGTGCCAATTCCTGCGGTGACTGATTCCGAAGACGCCGAGGCCCAGCACCAGTAGATAGCCGAAGATTCGAGGGAGATCCGTCTCGGGTGGTCCCAACAGGAGCGGCGTGCCGTAGCCGCCGAGGATACCCAGAATGGCCATCAGCAGTGAATCGAAAACGATGGAGGTCGCTCCCGCCAAAACCGTCACCACACCCATCAGTGCGAAGGCAACGTAAGCGTCGATCAAATGGTAAAAATTCGCGGCGGCGAAGACAGCCAGATACAGCGTTGCGACACCGGCTCCCATCAGCCCCTGGCCCAGCAGGTGGTATTTCCGCCCCAGCAGACGGGTACCGACAATCAGCATGACCAGTCCAGAGATGGAGGCCATTCCTACGCGTCCGACCGGCCCGATCAGCCCCTTCTCGATCGAGTACTTCAGGAAAAAGCCGATGCCCGTCAGCAGGATCAAGACACCGACGCGCAGTAACCATGTCGTGGCGACGGCGAACTCCATCGACACCCCGGCTGGCCGGTGCTCCTCACCGACGATGATCCAATTCCAGCACCGCCGGAGGATTTCGGTGGCGCCGCTTTCGAAGTCGCGAACGGCGGCCTCCCAACGGCCCTCCGGTTGGCGCGGTTTCCGAGGCGGACGGTCGAAGGCTTTGCCCTCGACAACTCGGGCCGCAGCCATTTCCTGGGCCAGGGCGGCCGCCTTTTCCGCCGCCGACTGAGCCCCCGGTCGAGTCTCCGTTCGAGCGGGCGCAGGCTGATCTGCCGGAGGGCGGACCGGCTCGCGCGGCGGTCCGGCGGGACTGCGGGGCGGCCCCGACGGACGGACCGGTTCTTGGCGGACCGGGCCTGGAGCTTCCGGTTGCCGTTTCGCTGGAGCCGGGCGGGCGGGCTCCGAATCGGTTTCCCAGTCGGCGGCGGGCTCGATTTCCAGCTCCAGCGGCTCCGCGCCCCGATCCACGTCAATTGAGTTCAGGGCTGTCTCGACGCGATGCAGCCGCCGCTGAATTGTCTCCAAGAGGGCCAGCATGCGGCGGGACGTCCGTTGCTGCTGGTTCCGGAGACCGACGATTCCCACAGCGATCAGGCAGGCGACGACAAAGGCCAAAAACGCGAAAATCTCCCCCATCGGCCGCACCCTCCTCCGCGATCTTTCTCAGCCGAGCCCCTGATGCCGTCTCCGTCGCGAACCCGTTTTCGCCGCGATCACGCCATCAATTGCTCCGGCTGGCTCTTGCATTCTTCGACGCCCCGAATATACTGACGCATTCCGTTCGATTGAGACAGAGGAGAACTTCAATGTCCCAAAAATGCGCTATCTGCGGAAAGACACCCGCGATCGGAAACCGCGTCGCTCAACGCGGCAAGCCAAAATACCTCGGCGGCAACGGACGGAAGACCACCGGAATCACGCGACGTCAATTCAAGCCGAACTTGCAAAAGATCCGCATCCAAATCGGCGGAAGTGTCGTTCGTAAAAGGGTTTGCACTCAGTGCATCCGAAGTGGTCGCGTACAAAAAGCCGTCGTGCGTCACCCCTTTGTCTTGCCGTCTCAGAACTGAATGAGCTCGCTGCCCTGTTCCTCCCGAGGCCGCGCTCGTCGCCTCCCCGGAAAACCGGGCTTTGGGTAAGGTGACGACAGCGTCTCAACTTGCGCCGTTAGACCTTTCAAACCGACGTCTTTTCTCACGGACTTCGCATCGGTCTCCCAGCCTTTCTGATCTAGTCGTCTGCGCCCTGCCGCGCACCGCTCAGAAACCACACCGCATTGAAAGACTAACCTACCACCAGCCCAAACGGGCGTCGTGGGATGGAGAAGCTTCCGCTGAGCTGGCAGCAGTCCACAATTCTTTCCAGAGCGGCTCAGTCCGTCTCTTACCCGCTCAGTCATGAAAAGTAGCTTCTTATGGTGCAAACGTTCCGACAGACGCCTCCATTGTGCCGCTGCGGCGTCGGGAAAGCAACCCTCAAACGCGGCTCGAGGAAAAATGGGGAAGATGACATCGTTTTGGCCCGACGAGGACGTTGGATTCGTCGTGTGGCCGCAACAGGC
>JAADHY010000512.1 GCA_013151585.1 Planctomycetota bacterium | reverse complement strand
CCTGGTGGTTGTCGTGGATCCCAATCATAGGCCCTCTAGTAGATTTGGCTAGGCCAGCCCCATCGGGATCGCATCCATGGGATTATCACTAGAGCCCGGTCACAAAGCCTTTTTTCTTGCGACGGCCGGGCGAAAATCCCCGCTTTTTTGATCACGAAAAGACCAAGAGACGCTCTGCCAAGGTCGGAGTAGGTCTGTCCTGCGACTGCCTTAGCAAATTGTCCTGTTTTGTCGTGTTTGCGCGAATAAGACAGGCACGCCGGCTCCTCCCGTTGTACGGGGAAGACTTTTTCCGCCGGGAACGTCGGGGCGCTCAGGCGACGGCCCGGATCGGCGGATCATCCGGCTCCCGCCCCTTCGCCTTTCTCACAAACGCGGTGCGCCACAGATTGTAGGCCAACACGGCCGCGGACAGGTCTTTCCGCGCGCCGGCCAGTCCGCGCCGGCAGAAGCGACGCATACCGAACTTGTGTTTGAACGTGAAGATCAGCGATTCGACGGCGCTGCGTTCGCTCCGCAACAGGATCGATGCGTCCAGTTCGTACAGCTCATCGCCCAGCACCTTGCGCCCTTTGGCGCCGCTGAACGAGATCACTTCCACGCCGGCCGTGCACAACGCATCGAGATTCGCCGCCGAGCTGTACCCGTCGTCGGTGCTGACCGCCGCGGGGCATGTGCCGGTCGCCTCGATGTGGGCCGCCAGCATCGGCGCCAGGCGCTCGCTGTCGGCCGGATTGCCCCGCAGTAATTCAAGGCAGCTGATGAAGCCGTTCCCGCTACGCCCGAGCTGAGGTTTGTAGCCGACCACTGGGTCACGCTGCCCCTTGAGGATCATATACGCGTCCGGGTCGGCAAGACTGAACGTTTTCCCGGAAGCGGCCACGCACTCGTCCTGCAGAACACGGCGCCGGGCCGCTTCCGCCGCCTTGGCCGCTTCGGCGAAATCCGCTTCGATCTGTTCCAGCATCCGGTCGACCCGCAGCCGGAAAGTCGGTCGAATGCAGCAGGAGGTGATTTCCTCCCAACGGGTTGCGAACAGATGCTCCAGTTTCTTCCGGGTTTTGTCGGCGACAGTCAACAGCTTGCCGTAAAGCTTCCGACGTTTTGCCACCGAGCCGGGCCGGGAGGGCAGCAGGTTGATCGAGCGGTGCAGGCGCGCCAGTTCTTTCAGCCACCGCTCCACCAATTTCGAACTGTACGCCACCTGCGTATACTTCGCCTGCCGCTCGAGCAGCCGGTGAATTCGGTTCAGAAACCCCACGATCAGCGCGCTTTCGGTCGGCCACGCAGTGTTGGCCGCGATCGCCGTGCTGTCCACGGTCAGTTCCTCGAACGTATCCAGACCTTCGGCACGAACCATCCGGAGCAGCGTCCGATGCAGCAGGGCGTGACTTTCCGCCGAAACCAGCCCAAGATACTTGGCAACGGTGGAGCGCGCCGGGGTGCGCCGGCCGCCAAGCACGGCCTGGAACACTTCGCTGCCCACAAGACGCTCGTAGCCCTCCAACGAAGTAAGCGAGTAGACACCGTCCACAACCACCATCACCAGCAGCACTTCAGTCGATATCGCCCGGGCACGGCCCGTCTCGAGCGTAAAAGTTTCCGCATCCACCGAATCGAAGTCAGCCGGTTCAAAGGTATCTTCGAAAGACGGAAAACGCGGCAGCGCCGCTTCCCGCCAAAGCTCATCCATCAACCGCGTCTTTTTCGCTTCCTTCGCGGCCCGGTCGATATCGGCCCCGAGACTGGCCGTCACAGACGGATCAAACCGACCGAGAGAAAGGGCCTCCCGGATGATTTGGGTCAAAAATGTCTCCCTACAACACAAAACGCGGTTGAAACGGTCCATTCCGGGAAGTAGAGTTCGTTGAGCCATGAGTCACTCCTGCTGATTTTAACAAACTCCAACATAGTGGCTTGTGGCTCATTTTTCAACTCACAGCGACCCGGAATATGGGTCTTTTCGGGGATTCTTTACCTTTATGCATGGGGTCCGGCTACAGTCTGGGCATTTGCCCAATAACCGATGATTTGTTGTTGCAGACCTTTTCAGAACGCACTGAACGTATTGTGATCGTCCTTGCCCATGACTGGTATCCGATCATAACGACAACTCCTGACGGTAACGGTCTCTTTCTCCCCATTCCGCCGCTTCGCAGGTATTCGATATTGTCTGAGAGAAGATATGCAGCTGCGATCCAGCCAGTGGCTGCGACACCTGACTGTGCAGTTCTGTTCATGAACCTATATCCGGATTATCGGGGGCCTGGAGTGAGCAAGGTCGGTTTCCTGGGCGATTATGTTCCATGGGGCAAAGGCTTCGCGGCTGTCTGCGAGTCGATATTGTCTCGTTTTGAATTGGCCGGTGTCATTTCTTGGGGTAGTCCTGTGTGGCAAGCCCTGAGAAGACTTTTGGACCCGTCGCTCGGATCAATAGGGATCATGGAGATTGTTGAGAAGCTGCAAGCGAGCAGCGGACACTTGGAACTACCGTTTGGAAGGCAAACGGTTCGATACTGGCCCTTTGCACATCCATCTTTCGCCTCGAATTTCCGGAAGGAGGCACATTGGCGGGCCTATCAGGAAGCATGCACAGCACTGAAAAGCACCAGAATCTTGCGGCAACGAGTTTCGGAAAAGACGGAACAGACGACGCATACTGGTGTCGACAGCCCTGATTCTCCCGCGTCTTTAACCCAACATAATGGGAATGCGCATGCCTTGTATCGCCCCAGTCACAAGGCAAAGCCCTGCAGATGGACAGTCCAATCAGGCGACACGCGCGCTGACTTGGCAACGAATTCTCGCGGTGATTGGCCTATCCTCAATCAGCGTGATCGACTTGAGTTTGCTAAATCCCTTGGAAGCGACATCGTCGGTGACGTAAGTGGGGCATTCCCCGAGTATAATGTCAAATTCATACCGGCATCACAACAGCCGCTTGACTGGTATCAGGTACCGAACAGTCATAGAAGTGAAGGGCTGTTCAGAAGGTGGCATGCGTTTTTTGCTTTTGTACTGAGCATTAAGAGCCTTCCTGTGACAATCAATAAGATCCCCAACATCTCTGTCTGGTTCTATCCTGATGGTGAATGCGCGATTGCCGTTGATGCTGAGACCAAGAGTGCTCAAGAGGTCATTATTCGATCAATCGAATCCAATCGTGCCGACTTCGATAAGGCGATTGCCAACAACAATAGACTATGGTTCAAGAGCTTTCTGAAATTTGAACACCAGCCCAAGCATTTTCATTTCATTCCGGTGGAGGCTCTACCCCCAGGCACATTCAACGGCGAAACAGTGCTCACAAGCTACCATCGTCATAAGGACCGGTTTCCTTCGGAACGAGATCGTTGGATTGAATTCATTGCAACGGCTCGCGAAGGGGAATTGAGCGACTGGTTCCGCAAAAGGAGCAGAACACTCAATCTGGCCATGATCTTTGCAGAGATTTGGGCACCTGACAGCCCGATATGGAAGGATATTTATGGCCGACAGAAAGAATCGTTTGTAGAGGCTATCGTCTGTTTGAAGCCGATGGTCGATTTTTTCCTGAAATAAGCGGATATTCCTGAAATTCCCTGTGTGGTGGTACCTAATCCAGACGTTTCGGACGTTTCGACGTTTCGGGACTACGTTTCGGGACGGGCTTTTTGTGGTTGGTTGGTTGGGCTTGGTGGTTGGAAGCGGCGCGGGCCAGGGCGGAGCATTACCCGCGGGGACCCGTCGTCGCCCCTGGGCTATGGCAGGCACGGCCGCGGTCTCCAAAGGGAAAACAATCCCCGCCGGGACGGCGAGATCGAGGGGGAGGTAAGACCATTAAGGAGACGAAATGCGAACGGCACGATTGCGATACGATCGGGAGTTGTGCTATTACCATCTGCTGAACCGGGTGGCGGGCGAGCGGAACTTTCTTCCGTTCGGCGTGGTGGAGAAGGAAC
>JAADHY010000610.1:1235-5184 GCA_013151585.1 Planctomycetota bacterium | reverse complement strand
ACACGGACTGGAGCGTTACGTCACCCTGGCCGGTGCGCGGCCACACGGCGAGCTACCGTTATGGTACAGCGCAGCGGACCTGTTCATTCTGCTTTCGTCGCGCGAAGGGTCGCCGAATGTGGTGCTGGAATCACTGGCCTGTGGGACCCCCGTCGTGGCAACGGGTGTCGGCAGTATCCCGGACGACCCGGCAGACCCGGGATTTGGCTTGGTGCTGCGGGAACGCTCCGCGCCGGCGGCCGCCTCTGGCGTGCGCAAGGCACTCGCCAGCCGTTGGGACCGCGGGCGCATTCGCAGGGCCATCGAAAGCCGTAGTTGGTGTCGTACGGCCCGGCGGATCGCGAGCCTAGTCGAAACAACTATCGAGGAGCACGCAAATGGCGGATAGACACCAAATCGGTTCGGCGGTGATTACATCAGCCGCGTCCGTGCCGGCAAGGAAGGTCGATCGCCGAATCATTGACTATTCCTCGCACGCGCCCGTCTACGACGAACGTCGGTTCGAAGGAAGGGTGAACCGCTACCTCGAAATGCTTCGATTCGACAGTTTCCGCGTGCTCGCCCGCGCGCACCCGCCAGGCAGCCGAGTCCTGGATGTCGGGTGCGGTACGGGGAGAGGGCTTCTTTACTTGATGCGTTGCGGTTTTCGGACCGTTACCGGGATCGACTGTACTCCCGCGATGCTCGAACAGGCGCGCGAAAAATTGGCCAGGCAGTGCCCGGACGGTCGTGTGAAACTGATCGAAGGGGATGCTTTCGCGCTGCCGTGGAGCGATGCGAGCTTTGATCTGGTAACGTCCTTCAACTTCCTGCACATGTTTCGTCTTGACCGCCAGATTGCGCTTCTGGAAGAAATGGCTAGGGTGTGCAGGCCGAAAGGATGCTTGATTTTCGAACTCGACAGCATTCACAAGGGCCTGTTCTTTTCGAGGTACCTCGAGCAACGTCGCGTAGCCGACAGAACAAAATTCAACAGCATATGGGAACTGAAACGGATGCTACCACGCTCAAAATTCATCCGGTACCGAGTGGTCGGGACCGGCTTTCCCGTGGTCTACCGTATCTTCTCCCGCATGCCACGGATTGGGCTGCGCATTGAGGCAATCACGCACCTCGCACCGCTAGGCTGGCTCTCAGAGCGAGTATTTGTCTCCGCGGTCCGGAGATGATCCGTAATAGTTCTCAGCATTGTAACATGGTGGGACCGGACTTCTGAGGACATCTACGAGTGCGAATCCTGTTCCTGCAAAAACGGCTACTGTTTCCAGCCGACACGGGCTGCAAGATACGAACGTTGAATGTGGTGCGCCACCTGGCCAAATGGCACGAGGTAGTCTATCTGTGCAACATTCTGCCGGAAGAGCGGCCATACATTGGCCAGATGCAAGAGCTGGGCGTGCGTCTGGAAGCGATTCCGTGGCGCGAGGCGCCGCGGGGCAGCGTGAGGTTTTACAGAGATTTGGCGCTGAACGTGTTTTCCGCCTACCCGTTCAACGTGGCAAAAGACTATGACAGGCGGCTACGGCGGCGTGCCCAGGAGTTGCTGGGCCAGGACAGGTTCGACGTGTTGGTCTGCGACTTCGTCCAGATGGCTCGGAACTGCCTTGGCCTGAACGGCGCACCCAAGGTCTTGTTTCAGCATAACGTCGAGGCGCAGGTGTTCCAGCGCATTGCCCAGACGAGTCCGAGCTGGCTTCGACGCGCTTATGTTCACATGCAGTGGCGAAAGATGCACCGGTTCGAGTCGCTCGCCGGGCGCGACTTCGATGCTGTCATTGCGGTGAGCGATCAGGATCGCAAGATTTTCGAAGAAGTGTACTGCTGGCGGCATGTTCGGGTCATAGACACCGCCGTTGATCTGGACCATTTCCAACCGAGTGACGTTCCCGAGCGTCCGGGCTTGGTCGTGTTCGTGGGGTCTCTGGATGGTCTGATCACGCAGGATTCGATGGCGTTTTTCCTTCGAGAAGTTTGGCCGCTTGTGCGTCGGCAATGTCCCGATGCCAAGTTTCGGATGGTGGGGCGGAACCCGCCAGCAAAACTGCAGCGCCTGCACGGGCAGGACGGCATCGAAGTGGCAGGCAGCGTGCCGGACGTGCGTCCTCACCTGGCGAAGGCTGCTCTCGTCGTTGTACCGATCATTGCGGGCGGGGGCACACGCCTAAAAATCTTCGAAGCCATGGCGATGGGCAAACCGGTCGTGAGCACCACGATCGGTGCCGAAGGGCTTCCGGTGCATGATGGTGAGCATTTGGTGATTGCGGACGAAGCGCGCGAGTTTGCGGAAACGATTTGTAACCTCTTGAGGACGCCTGAACGGCGAAAGGAACTCGGGCAAGCGGCTTTGGAGTATGTCCGACATCGGTTTGGCGCGGAGCGGGTGGCTCGGCAGTTTGAGCACGTTTGCTTGGAAGTCGCGCGGAAAACCGCTGTGGGATCATGGGGAGGCCACGGACAGAGCGATTCATGAGTTACCTGACGTTGCTACAGACAATCTTTGTGCTCGCGTTTTGTTTGCTTGCGTACGTCTATCTGGGTTATCCATTGCTGCTGGCGGTGCTGGCGCGGATCAGGCCGCGTCCTGTCGAGGCCGACCCGTCGTACACGCCGGGCGTGTCGCTAATCATCGCGGCGCACAATGAAGAGAAGGTGATCGAGCACAAGATTCGCAATTCCTTGGAGCTGGACTACCCCAAGGACAAGCTGGAAATCATCGTTGCGTCTGACGGGAGCGACGACGGGACCAACGAAATCTGTCGTCGATACGAGGCAAGGGGGGTTCGTTTGAACGTGGTTACTCCACGGGGCGGCAAGTTGAGAGCGATCAAGCTGACCGTCCCAACGGCCGAGCATGATGTGATCGTCTTCTCCGACGCAAACGCCATGTACCAACCCGACAGCATTCGCGCACTCGTCGCGTTTCTGCGGGACGACCGGGTGGGGGCCGTAACCGGTGATGTGCGACTTGTGAACGGCACGGAGAAGCTCCGCGATTGCGAAAGCCTTTATTGCAAGTACGACAGATGGATCAAAACACGCGAAAGCAAGATCAGCTCGGTGATCGGCGCAGACGGGGCCATGTACGCGATCAAACGCAGTTTGTTCAAACCGCCAGCCGACCATGTTCCCGTCGACGACGTGGTGATTCCTATGAATGTCGTCCGCCAGGGATACCGCGTCGTATATAGTCCCAGGGCTATTGCCTACGAAGATGGCACTCAGACGATTTCAGAAGAGATTGCGAGGAGGGCGCGATATACCGAAGCGGGCTTGCGGGCTTTCTCGCAAGGGGAAGGGGTTCCCAGGTGGTGGCAACTGACCGAATGGTTCATGTACATCTCCCACAAGCTCTTGCGATGGCTCGCCCCTCTGTTCGTGCTGGCACTTTTCGGGATCAACGTGGCGCTTCTGGGCCATCCCGTTTGGAATGCTATCTTCTCCTTGCAGATCGGGTTCTATCTGACGTGTGTTTTCGCTGCTTCCTCGGCACGGGCTAGAGCCGTGTTCCTTTGCAAACTTCCGTTTTACTTCACCGTCCAACACATAGGTGGACTTCTGGGTATCCTGCGGTGGCTCTTCGCCAAGGGCGGCTGCGGTTGGGAATCGCCGGAAAGATCCGCTGTCGCCCCGAGTCTGGATGCCCCGAGGAGGTAGGTACGCACCATGTGAGCGCAAACCGGCGCCGTTCTCTGTACATCTCGTCGACGAGGGGAGCGGCGCGATCGGCGGACTGGAAGAAAGACATGCAGGAACAGATGCCACTGGCCGGAAAACGGGTTCTTATCACCGGAGGAAGCATGGGCATCGGCTTGGCCTGCGCCGAGGCGTGTCTCAAGGCCGGTGCCCGGGTCATGATCTGCGCCAGAACAGAAGGGCCGCTCGTTTCGGCGTTCCAAGACCTACGAGCTAGGGGGTATCGCCAGCTCACGGCGCACCCGTGCGACGTTAC
>JAADHY010000610.1:0-1230 GCA_013151585.1 Planctomycetota bacterium | reverse complement strand
ATCGTATGCTTGAGATGACGGTCGCCTGGTGCGGCGGGCTGGACGGCCTCATTCACTGCGCGGCCATCCTGGGACCGATCGGAGACATCGCGAGTGTCGAGCCGGAAGCGTGGATCGAGACGGTGCGCGTGAACTTGTTCGGCACTTTCCTTGTGGTTCGAAAATGCTCCGAACTAATGAAACAAGTGGGCGGTGGGAGGATGGTCTTGCTATCGGGCGGTGGGGCTTCCGGCCCTTTCCCAAACTACACCGCTTATGCATGCAGCAAGGTGGCGGTGGTGCGCTTCACGGAAACCGTCGCAGAGGAATTGCGGCCCTTCAACATTCGCGTGAACTGTCTCGCTCCAGGATTTGTCGTCACACGTATGCACGAAGCTACCATCGTGGCGGGAGCGCGAGCTGGAGAGGATTACCTCAAGCGCACTAAGCGAGAGCTTGCAAGCGGCGGCGTTCCCCCGTCGGTCGCGGCCAATGCGGCCGTTTTCTTGCTGTCCGACCGCGCCAACGGCATAACGGGTAAGTTCGTCGCAGCGGTCCACGATAACTGGAATTCGTGGGAAGAGCATCTGGATGAGCTTGAACAGACCGACGTCTTTACGCTGCGCCGTATTCTGCCGAAAGACCGTGGTATGGACTGGCAATAGAAGCCCAGACAGAAAGGCAGCGTACTTCGGCCGTGACCGGCCGAGAACGGACGCCATTCCGGAAAGCAATCGAACGAGCGATGTCGATTAGAGTAAGTATCGTAGGATGTGGCTTGATCGGTGCTAAGCGAGCACGGGAAGTGTACGAACATCCCAGCACTGATCTGCAATCTGTTACCGATGTCGCGCCAGAACGCAGCGCGGAGCTTGCGGACAAATACCGGTGCAAGGCTGTCGCGAATTGGCAAACGGTCGTCGCAGATGACCGGGTGAACGTCATAGTAGTTTGTACGCCGAACGGCTATACGGCGGAGATTGCAGTGGCCGCACTGTCGGCCGGAAAACATGTCTTGGTGGAAAAGCCTCCCGGGCGGGACCTTTCAGAGACCCAGACGCTATCGGATGCGGCTCGGCGCTCGGGCCGGATTCTCAAAGTAGGGTTCAATCACCGGTATCATCCGGCGATCCGGGCCGCGCACAGACATGTTGCGCAGGGAGCGATCGGGGACGTAATTCACGTCCGAGCTCGCTACGGGCACGGGGGAAGGCCAGGCTATGAGCGTGAATGGCGGGCTAATCCGATACT
>JAADHY010000202.1:1533-5497 GCA_013151585.1 Planctomycetota bacterium | reverse complement strand
CGATGCCGCTCGGAGCGACCGGTTACTCCAGCGCTGCCGCCCCGCCGATGATTTCGCTGATTTCCGATGTAATCTGGCTTTGTCGTGCTCGGTTGTACCGCAAGGTCAACGTGTGGATCATCTCGCCAGCGTTTTCGGTGGCCGCCTTCATGGCGACCATCCGAGCGATTTGCTCGCTGACCGCCGCGTCCAAAAAACACTTGAAGAGCCTCGCCTTAAACGACGCCGGGACGATCTCTTCCAGAATCTCGGCCGCTGACGGCAAAAACTCGTACTCGCCTCGAGGCTCCTCGGCCGTCTGGTTCTCGTCGGCTTTCGGGCCATCGGCCTGATGCAGTCGTCCGATCGGGAGCAGCGTATCGAGCACCGGCGTCTGTCGGGACGCCGATTCAAACTTCGTGTACGCTACCTCGACTCGATCGATCCGTCCCGACACATACCAGTCGATGTACCGGCTGGCCAGCACGTCGACTTCGTCGAATCGAACTTTGTCTTCGAAGTGCGTGTACGCTTCGTCGATCTGCAGCTTTTGGAACCGCAGATAATTCAATCCCCGTTTGCCCGAGACTTCCAAATGCAGCTCACGGCCGTCTCCATGCAACTGGCGAATCCGCTCGGTGGCCACGCGGAGCACTCCCGCATTGTATCCCCCGCAGAGCCCTCGGTTGGACGTGAGGACCAGTAGCAGAATCCGCTGGGCCGGCGAACGGTCCTCAAGCAGCGGATGAGTAAACTCCAACTCGGCCGCCGCCAGGTCGGCCACGATTTCGGCCATTTTGCGCGTGTATGCCGCCGCCTCGACCGCCCGATCCATGGCTTTCTTGAATCGGGCCGTGGCGATCAGTTCCATCGTCCGCGTGATCTTGCGGATGTTCCGGATCGCCTTCAGCCGCTTGACGATTGCTCTGGCTTTGGCCATGGCGGAAAACTCACCCCCTGTCTTTCGCCCAAGTCATTCCCGGGCCTCGACTCGATGCTCTGATGCTCTACACGCTACGCTCTGATTCTTGCGGGCTAAAGAACCGTCAAAGAACAAGTTGTGCGGCTCGGGATGTAAGATGGGCTTTCTAGTCCCTCAAAAAGGCGACGGACAGGAATGTCCATCCTACAAAATGACCATGCTATTCTCGGACGCGTCCGAAGTTCTAACGCCTCATGCCGACGTTTCCACCTGTTCCGCACGGAACTGTTTCTTGAAATCCTTGATGGCGGAGTGAAGCTGCGCCTCCAGTTCGTCGTCCAACTCCGCCGTCTCGATCAGCTTGTTCCGGATTTCCGGTCTTTGTTCGCGCATGAACTGATGCAGCTCCCGCTCGGCCCGCTGGACCTGCGGGACAGGGACGTCATCAAAGTATCCGTTTGTTCCCGCGAAGATGCTGATGACCTGGTCGGCCACGTGCATCGGTTCGTATTGCGGTTGCTTCAAGATTTCGACCATGCGATAGCCGCGGTCCAACTGAGCCTGCGTCGCCTTGTCCAGCTCGGTACCCAACTGGGCGAACGCCTCCAGCTCGCGGAAGGCGGCCAGGTCCAACCGCAAGCTGCCGGCCACTTTTTTCATCGCCTTGTTCTGGGCTTTGCCACCGACGCGGGAGACACTGATTCCGACGTTGATCGCCGGACGGACTCCGGCAAAGAACAGGTCCGGCTCCAAATAAATCTGGCCGTCCGTGATCGAAATCACATTGGTGGGGATGTAGGCCGAAACCTCGCCTTCCAGCGTCTCGATGATCGGCAACGCTGTCATCGATCCGCCGCCCAGCTCGTCGCTCAGCTTCGCCGCTCGCTCGAGCAACCGGCTGTGGCAATAGAAGATGTCGCCCGGATAGGCCTCCCGCCCCGGCGGCCGCCGCATCAACAGGGACAACTGCCGGTAGGCTTGAGCCTGCTTGGAAAGATCATCGTAGACGACCAGCGTGTGCCGTCCTTGGTACATGAAGTGCTCGGCCATGGCCGCCCCGGCGTAGGGAGCAATGTATTGCATCGGCGCTGGGTCGCTCGACGTGGCGCAGACAACGATCGTGTAGTCCATTGCGCCGTGCTTTTCCAAGGCGGCTACGACGCTGGCGATCATGGCGCCGCGCTGACCGCAACCGACGTAGATGCAGATCACGTCGCCTCCACGCTGGTTGATGATCGTGTCCAGGGCGATGGCCGTCTTGCCCGTTTTGCGGTCGCCGATGATCAGCTCGCGCTGGCCGCGGCCGATGGGAGTCATGGAATCGATGGCTTTGATGCCCGTCTGCAGCGGCTCTTTGACCGGCTGGCGGGCAGCGACCCCCGGAGCGATCGTTTCGATGGGACGCCGCTCGGTCGCCACGATCGGGCCTTTCCCATCCAGCGGATTGCCCAGCGGATCGACCACGCGACCGATCAATGCCTCCCCCACCGGCACAGACAAAAGCTGCCCGGTGGTGCGCACCTCGTCGCCCTCCGAGATGTCCAGGTAATCTCCGAGGATGATGACGCCGACCGAATTCTCTTCCAGGTTGAAGACCAGACCGTTCTGTCCGCTGGGAAACTCGACCATCTCGCCAGCCATGGCCGACGCCAGACCGTAGCAGCGCGCAATGCCGTCGCCGACTTCCAGCACATAGCCGACCTCGCTGGTCTGCATCTCCCCGCGAAAGTCTTCAATCTCCTTCTGGATGACTGAAGCGATCTCGTCCGCTTTGAATTTCATGGAGACTCCTCTCACTCAATCGAGTCAGAAGCTGTTTCAAGCGTGTTTTCAGCGAGCCGTCGTAGACCATGCTGCCCACGCGAATGACCAGACCGCCCAGAAGCGACGGGTCCGTGTCTGTTTCCAGGATTGGCTCGAATGCAAAGGCGGCCTTCACCCGATCGCGGACTTGCTCGACCGTCTGCGGGCTGAGCGGCCGGGCGCTGGTGACACGAACGCGCCGCTGACCGCTCCGCTCTTCGTGCAACCGCCGACTCTGCTGCAAGACCAGCGGCAGCAGGTCCAACCGCTCGTGCCGGGCCAGAGTTCGCAAAAAGCTTGTAAAGAGCTCCGACGCTCGCGGAGCGACGACCCGGTCGATGATCCCCAGCTTTTCGTCCCGGCTGATCCCACTTGCACCCAGAATCAGAGCAAACTCGGGAAACTGCTCCAGGACGTCCTCGACGAACGACGCCAACTCGTCCAACGCGTCCTGCACACCGAACGACTCAGCCGCGTTCAAGAACGCGGTGGCGTACATGCGCGCAATCGCCTGGGCGCTGGGGTCTTCCAGCACACTGGGAATCCGAGTTGGCAGCTTCGATTGCTCCACCATGGATACGATCCCCGTTGCGGTCGGGCGGCTGGCAGCCAGCCCCGCGCAGGCGCAGGATGCGCCTCCGGCTGAGCGGTTGGTTCATCCGCTTCCAGCTTTTTCGGTCAGTTCGGCCAGAGCTTCCTGGACCAACCGTTCCTGATCATCATCTTTCAAAGCACGGCCCAAGACGTGCTCGGTGGCCCGGATCACTTGGCCGGACAGGACGTGAAAGAGTTCTTTCAACGCGTCGTCACGAGCCCGCTCGATATCCGCGATCGCCCGACGCCGGGTCTCCTCGGCTTCCTTCTGGGCTTGACTGAGGATTTCGTTTTTCGTCTGCTCCGCGTCACGGCGAGCCTCGGCGACGATCTCGCGCACCTCATCGTGCACCTTGGCCAGTCTCTCTTCGTGCTCGGCCAAAAGCTGCTGGGCCTTGACTCGAGCGGCCTCGGCCTCTTCCAGCTCGCTCCGCACGCGGGCTTCGCGTTTGTCGAGCCCTTCGATCAGCGGGCCCCAGGCGAATTTCTTCAGCACGACGATGAACACCACGAACGTCACGACCGACCAGAGGGCCAAATCTGTTTTGAAATCAAGCGGCGCGGACGGCTCGCCGTGTGACGCGCCCTCGTCCGTGGCCGCGGCATGCGCCTGCTCCGACCCGGCCGCGCAGGCCGAGCCGGACCACCACGCGGTCGCCACCCCTA
>JAADHY010000202.1:0-1497 GCA_013151585.1 Planctomycetota bacterium | reverse complement strand
GGGCTGCTGCAAACTGTTGCCTGTGCATCGACCAAGCCTCCGCGTTGGGCGAATAGACCGACGGGCTCCGATCAGTACCGCTCGCGCCGGACCGACACGCTTAAACGGCTCCGCGAAGGATACACACAATCAACGCGAAGAACGTCACGCCTTCGATCAGAGCGGCGGAAATGATCATCGCCGTGTTGATGTTCGCCGCCACCTCGGGCTGCCGAGCCATACTCTCCACGGCCGAGGCGCCGATCTTGCCGATCCCAAGCCCCGCTCCCAGGATCACAACGCCGGCGCCGATGGCCCCCGAAAACTGGATTCCGCCCCCATCCGCGGCAGCGGCCGGAGCAGCCATGATCAGGAAGACGGCCAACGCCACAACCAGCACTCGAATGCTCTGCTTCACGACTCAATCTCCTCCATTGCAGTCTCGTTCTATGCCACACGAATGATCCCAAGCGGCCCACCGGCCGCACCCCTGTCTGATTTCCCTTCCGGGATTGCTCCCATCGCCGCTTCGCCGCCGCACTCGCATCGCGCCCAAACGAGGCTCAGTGCGGATGGATTGCCATGCCAATGAACAGCGTCGACAGGAAAGCAAAAATGTACGCTTGCAAAAACGCCACGAACAGCTCGAGGCAGCCGATCGCCACCTGTCCAAAAATGCTCGTCGGCAACACGACATAGTAAAGCCAGCTATTGGCTGTCATCGCGATGAAGGCCAGGATCATACCAATGACCGTATGCCCCGCCATGATGTTCGCGAAAAGTCGCACACACAAAACACCGTGCTTGATGCAAATGCCCACGAACTCGATCGTCCAAATCATCGGGGCTAACACGTAGCTCAGAGCTCCTGGGACTTCCATATGCGGCAAGAAGGATCCCAAGTAGCCCCGCACGCCCTGCGCCTCAACCCCGTAGATGACACTGGCCACGAAAGCCACCAAGGCCAGCGCCCCCGTCACGTTGATCTCGCCGGTCGGCGATCCCAACAGGGGAATCGCACCGAGCAGGTTACAGAAAAGGATGTAAAAGAAGGTCGACCAGACGAAAGGCAAGTACTTGTCGGCCGGGTGGGCCGCCGCGGAAGAGACCGCCGAGCCTTCGTGCGCCTCCTGCCCTTCTCCCCCGTGATGATCGTCGTGCCCGCCGATGGTCGGACGTACAACTTCATCGCGGATGAATAAGGCCAAGACCTCCCAGAAATTCCACCAACGACCGCGGACCGGCTCGCCCGACTGGGCTCGTTTGGCCAAACCACGAAAGATCCACAGCGCCAGCAAGAAAGCGACAAGCTGCAGCACCATGAACTTCGTCAGGCCGAAGGGCAAGTCGATGCGCAAGCCGAACGGCAGCTCAAAATACGGGAAATCCCGCACGTGGTGGAATGTGTCGGCGTGTCCCATTCCCATGGTTCTCGGCCTGGCGTCCTCACGCAGGATTGACTCTTCAGACGGGCGAGGCCCCCTTGCCTCACGAAGATGATTCCCGGACCAACAACCA
>JAADHY010000321.1 GCA_013151585.1 Planctomycetota bacterium | reverse complement strand
TCGGTGTTTTGAAATCCATGAATGTAACCGTCGCGGAATCGTACGCCTATTGCCGAACCTTAGCGAAACGGACGGCCGGGAATTTTTACTACTCCTTTCTCGGTCTGCCGGCGGAACGGTTCCGGGCCATGTGCGCTCTGTACGCCTTCATGCGGGTCACGGACGACATTGGGGATTGCCACGAGATGCCAGTCGAAGAGCGGGCGCGGCGTCTGCAGCGGTGGTCGGAACAGTTGCGGGACGCATTGGCCGGGCACGAGACTGGCGAGCCGGTGCTGCTGGCCACGGCGGACGTCGTCCGGCGGTTCTCTATCCCGCCCGAGTACCTGTTTGCCACGATCGACGGTGTCCGTATGGATTTAGGCTCACCGTCATTCGAGACCTTTGAGGACTTGCGAACATACTGCTACCACGTGGCGGGCGCGGTGGGGGTATGCTGCATTCACATTTGGGGGTTTCGGGATGAGGAGGCTGTGCGGAAGGCCGAAGCGTGCGGCTTGGCCTTCCAGTTGACGAACATTTTGCGCGACCTGGCCGAGGATGCGGTCGCGGGACGGGTTTATCTGCCGGAGGAGGATTTGCGGCGCTTTCATTACACCCGGGACGACCTGGCTCGCCATGTGCGGGACGATCGGTTTCGCCGGCTGATGGAGTTCGAAGTAAAGCGGGCGCGAGAATTCTACCGGGAGGCCGAAGGTTTGTTCGACGTGCTAGAGCCGGTCGGGTGGCCGATCTTGCGAGCCATGCGACGCATCTATGGCGGTTTGCTCGACGAAATCGAGCGGAGCGATTTCGACGTGTTCGCTCGACGCATCTCGCTGCCGCGGCGACGTAAGTTGCTGATCGCCGCCCTCGCCGTGGCGGAACACGCTTGGCTGCGGCTGCGCCGGCCCACAGGCGTTGCTGCGATGTCTTCCCAAAAAAGCCGCGACGGTGCGGCTTGCCAATCGACTCACGAAAGGAGAAACGAACCATGAGAATCGGTTTTCACACCGACGCCTTCAACTCCGCCTATTGGAACTTTGAACGCTGTCTGCAGTGGGCTCAGAAGAACAACGTGCCTTGTATCGAGTGCGGGGTCATCGATGGGGCGAGCTGGATTCACGGCCTCGGTTACCAGCCTCACGTCGCTTTGTACGAGGATCCGCTTTTGCTACGGCGCAAAATGGAAAGTTACGGAGTGCGCTTCTCTCAGATCGACGCGGCGTACCCCTTGTCCGGCAAGGACGGGCCCCTGTACGGAGTGCCGTATGTGCTTAAGACGTTGCCGTGGGCGAAGCTGGTCGGGTGCGAGCGGATCGCGACGACCGACGGACTGCACGCTCCGGAAGGCCTCAGCGATGAAGAGGCCATGGCTCTGATGAAACGCAGCTACGAACAGATTCTGGAGTTGGCCGAGCTCTACGAGATCACGATTACGATCGAAGTCCACGGTTATTTCACTACCAACCCGGATCGGCTAGAGGAGATGCTCGCCTTTTGCGATAGCCCGTACCTGCGAATGAATCTGGACACGGGCAACACATTCATCGCTGGTCAGGACCCGGTCGAGTTTGCTCGCCGGTTCGTCGACAAGATCGTCCACGTGCACGTGAAAGACGTGAGCGAGTCGTTGGCAGCGGCCGTGCGAGGCGAGGAGACGGGTATCGCGGTCAGTCACTGTGCCTTGGGCGACGGCGTCAACGCGGACAACATTCGCCGGTGTCTGGAGATTCTCCGCGATCACGGCTACGACGGCGTCCTGAGCATCGAATGCGAAGGGCAGGGCGGCCCGATGATCGAGCAATCGCTCGCTTGGCTCCGGAAGACGTTGCAAGAGCTAGACATTCCCGAAGACACGGAGTGAAACCAGGCAGGTCGAATGGGGGGAACGAGAGTCCTGGCGGGAGGGGGCTAAAGATGGGACTCGCGCCGTCACGGCACGAGTCCCAAAGTTGGCCTACGGCGCGACGGAACGGTTCGGTCAGTACTGCCCGAGCGGCTGTCCGTCATTCCGGACCCCCAATCCCCGGAAAACGGAATAATCCACGTGCTTGCTCAGGAAGCGAACCGAGCCATCGCACGCGAGGAAGAAAATGCCGCCCGAGTGCATGCTGGAAAAATTCACGATATGGTTGGTCGTGCCCGGGGGATGATGCATCGGACGGGGCATCATCGGCGGCATGGCCGGCTGCCCCACGTGGCCGAGGACCAACGAGCTTCCCGCCTCTGTCATCATGCCCATGCCGGACGGCCGACTGATTCCCGGGATCGCCGCATACCAGCTCGAGGACGCGTCGACAGGCGGCTGCGTCGGCACGAAGTCGTGCCGGTGGGCTCGCTCGCCCACGCAAATCGTGTTGGATGTCCCGTCGGTGATATCACGCATTTTCACACTGCTATTGCGGAAAAATATCCCAGGCTCGACCGGACGTCCGGCGTGTCGGGTCGCACTCCCGTAGCCGAGAATGCCGACGTAATTGGCTGTGGCCAGCATGAAGGAGTTCGAGGTCCCTGAAACCGTGAATCGATCCGCCGCAGGATCGGTCGGACACCGAAACACCGCCAGAACGGTCTGGCCGGCGTCAAGGTTGGAGGCATCGCGGCTATCCCCTGCGAAGTCGATTCGGTTCTGCAAAGGCCCCTGATCCAAGAAGGAAAGGGTCAGCGTCCCCCATCCGAACCCGGGGCCTGTCTCGTTCGTCGCCGGATCGCCCGGAGCAATCTGCCGCGCAACATATCCGGGCGGAAACGTTCCGTACGCGTCGTAATAGTTGTGCAAAGCCAACCCGAGTTGCTTGAGATTGTTCCGGCATCCCGTCTTCCTGGCCGCCTCCCGGGCCATCTGCACCGCAGGCAACAGCAAGGCCACCAGAACGCTGATAATCGCGATCACAACCAGCAATTCAATCAACGTGAATCCGTACGCCGGTCGGTCTTGTCGGCCGAGAAAATTTCTGGAAGAAGTCGATTTCATGGGGTACTCCCTTTGAGAACTTGTGTAGGCGGTGTGTGATAAGCTGATGGGGCTCATGGCGTCCCACGACGGGCTCGCTCACCGGTTCGGCGCGTGAGGGCATACGGGCTGCGCGCCGGAGTTGACCGTTGTGCGGTGGCTCAAAGCGTTTCCGCCCCCGGGGAGACAGAGGAAAAGCTCCGCCGCCAAACCGGGCAGGAAGCGCAGCCACCAACAATCGAGCGAGCGGAGACCTTCGAGCCCCATCAGCACGTCGAGGATGGGGCGAATCAGTATGAGACGTTGGCGCTACGCGGTTCGGGGGGAGGAGAATCAACGTCCCAGAATAGTTCCGGACGGCAAGGCGTAGGAAATCTCAGCAAAGACGCGGCGGGACTTGATCCACTGGCAGCAATGCGTGGAGTGACAATGCGAGGCGGCTGAGGGGCGGACTCCCAATCTCCGTGCGCCCCGCACGGACACGAGCCGCGGATTGCAGGCCGACGGTCCCCCGACCCTTTTCCGGTCGCTCCGCATCCGGCCACGTGTGCGTCGCACCCGGGCTTGCGTTCAGTTCGCTCGAAGGCGACGCGGTGGTCACTCCGAGAAAAGCAGAGGCTGTCGGCCACGCTTGTGTCCCGCAAGTGGCCTCGACATTCGGCTCCGGCCTCAGCTCCAAGACAGCACGCCGAACGGGGAACTGCTGCAGAGCACGGTGACTTGGCGATGTCACGACATTGGCACCCGCATCCGCACGGCGGTGCTTTTTCGCAGGAGTTTATGGTGCAACAGGAGACGCCGAACACACTGGGCGACAAGACCGGATTCAGACTCGCCCATCCAAACTCCAACACCCAGATCATGACAAACCACGAGCGCCAGTAAGGGCTGCGCGGGAACGAGTGCTGACCAGGGGGCGTAGACACCAGAAAACCCAAAAAGGCTTGCGTTCGAGATTACCATCCAAAGACTCGTGGAGGAGACTCGCTGCAGGTCTTCCATGCTAGTGGCGAGGGAATCCCGCGCCAAGTT
>JAADHY010000533.1 GCA_013151585.1 Planctomycetota bacterium | reverse complement strand
ATTCCTCTGCTGCAGCAGTCTGTGAAAGACACGCGGATCGCCGGACCGGTCTTGGTGGCTTTGGGGGAATGCTTCCTGGCCGACAAGAAGCCGCAACTGGCTCGACGGCAATTCGAAAAAGCGTTACAACACCTCGATCCCCAGGACGACGCTGACCTGTTCAAGAAAACGCATTACTACCTTGGTCGCATTTGCGAAGATGCAGGGGAGAAGTCGAAAGCCGAAGAGCACTACAGTGAGGTCCTGGCGATCGACTACGAATACAAGGACACTTTGAAACGGCTGGAAAGTTTACAGGCCGAAGAGTCGTCCTGATGCTGGCAAATCCCGTCCGAAATCGATATACTGCCGGTTTCGGCGACCATTGGGGCTTCGAACCTCCGGAGGACGATCCCCAACTGCGCCGGAGTCCCATTGGTTCGGAAGCGTGAAAGGTGTTCGCGCTGATTCAAGGGGGTTTTGGGGGCGAAGCGGTGGCGGAATACCGTGCTCCAAACTGCGTGCCCGCAGCAGGCAAGGTGGAAGCCCTTGACTGGCGCCTTCGGGCGTCAACACGCGTAACACACTGAGGTCTGTATTCCGAAGTTGTGGTCTCGCATTAGGTTGTAGGGCAGGCGAGGACGCTGGCTCTGCGTTAAGAGATCGAAGTCAACAAACATGCCGAACACAAAAAGCGCAAAAAAGGCCCTTCGTCAGAACAAGAAGCGTCGGTTGCGGAATCGTTCGCAACGGTCTGCTCTCCGCACTTTTGTCAAAAAGGCCCGATTGGCGGTTCAGTCCGCCGACGTCGAAACGGCCGAGTCCGCGGTGCGCGTGGCGGTCAAAAAGCTGGACCAGGCGGCGGCGAAGCGGCTGATCCATCCGAACAAGGCAGCCCGGCTGAAATCACGCTTGATGCGGCGTTTGGCGGCACGAAGACGCCCGGCTGCGGCCGAATCCGCGTGACGGACGCTGGGGCGGACTCCCAGCGTTTTTGGTTGATCACAGGGGCTCGCCGGAGCGAAAGCCGATGAGCTCGTCGCTCTCTTTGAGTATGGTGCTGGCGGTTCTGCTGATGGGGACCGGCGCACCCGCAGCGACCTCGTCCGCGCCAGCGGATCGGCCGAACGTACTGCTGATTGTCAGTGACGATCAACGGCCGGATACTATTCACGCTTTCGGTAATCCGGTGATCCGCACGCCGCATCTGGACCAACTTGCTCGAAACGGCACGGTTTTTACTCGCGCGGTCAGCCCCAACCCGATCTGCACACCGGCCCGGGCCGAGATCATGACCGGTTGCTGCGGGTTTCGGAACGGAGTGACTGGCTTCGGCGGACGCATTCGATCGGACGTAGCCCTTTGGGCACGGACCTTCCAGCAGGCTGGCTATCACACGTGGTATGTCGGCAAGTGGCACAACGACGGCCGGCCCAGCGGCCGCGGCTACGAAGAGTCGGACGGCTTATTTTCCGGCGGAGGGGGGCGATGGCCGTTAACGAATCCCGTCGACTGGAAAGGCCGACCCGTGACCGGATACCGCGGCTGGGTCTTCCAGACGGACGACGGCCGCAAATTCCCCGAGCAGGGCGTGGGACTGACGCCGAACATCAGCGAAGCTTTCGCTGACGCGGCCATCCGCTTCATTCGCCGCAAGCCGCGACGGCCGTTTTTCCTGCACATCAACTTCACCGCTCCGCACGACCCGCTGCTCTGGCCGCGCGGCTACGAAGGCTTGTACAACCCCAGCGACATCCCGGTGCCGCCCAACTTTCTTCCCGAGCATCCATTCGACCATGGCAACTTGCGAGGACGGGACGAGCGCCTGTTTGCTTTCCCGCGTACCAAACAGGAAGTGCGGGAAGAGTTGGCGGTCTACTACGCGGTCATTACGCACATGGACGCTCAGATCGGGCGACTTCTGCAAGCACTGGCAGAGACCGGCCAGATTGATAATACGCTGATCATCTTCACCAGTGATCAAGGCGTGGCCATTGGCAGCCACGGTCTGCGCGGCAAACAAAATATGTACGAGCATACGATTGGCGTACCGCTGATTCTGAGCGGCCCGGGCATCCCGAAAGGACGTCGGTGCGGAGCTCAGTGCTATCTTCGCGATTTGTTCCCAACGACCTGTGAGCTGGTCGGCTTGCCCGTGCCGGCGTCGGTGCAGGGAAAAAGTTTGTTGCCGATCCTCCGGGGCGAACGCAAGAAGCTCTATCCGTACGTCTTTGCTTACTTCCGCTCCTGCCAGCGGATGGTCCGCACCGACCGCTGGAAATTGATCCGATACCCGCAGATTGACCGCGAACAATTGTTCGACCTGTCGGCCGATCCGTTCGAGCGGCATGACCTTTCCGGGGATCCCGCTCACCGCGACATCCTTTCCCGATTGCGGACGTTGCTGGTTTCGGCCCAAAAGGAGTACGAGGATCCGTTGCTCCAGCCGTGAAGCGGGAAAATACGACTTTTGGAGTCCAGTTCCCTTTCGGCTTGCTCCCGCTTTCGCTATAACGCAGCACGCCTCCGCCAGACAATCGGCCCCCCCCTTTTTGTGCCGGCGTGATCTTCGCGTCTTGTTCGCCCTTTCTTCTGCGGCGTCAGCGTCCGCGAGGTGGTCCACCGGACCCTCGATTGCCCGGGCCGCTTCCAAGGCCGAGGCTGCGTCTCTGGCGACCAAGCGAAGAGCTCGCTGCTGCAGCATCGGGCCAGATCGGCAGACAGTTGAAGTCGAGTCCGGTCGCACCCCGGACGCTTGGAATGGGAGAACGGCTGGATTGATGGCGGTCTTATCGGTTCGCATCCAATCACGAAGGTGAACGCAGTGAAAGTTGGTGTCGTTCGAGAAAGTTTTCCGGGTGAACGGCGCGTGGCCGTAATCCCGGCGTCGGTCGCTGCGCTGAAGAAGGCTGGGTTGGACGTGGTGGTCGAGCCTGGTGCCGGCGAAGCGGCTGGATTCGATGATGATGCCTACCGCCAGCAGGGGGCCACCATCGTCGCCTCACGCCAAGAGGTTTTCGATCAGGCAGACGTGCTGCTCCAAATTCGAGCGGCCGGCGCCAATCCGGATGAAGCCGAAAGAGACGTGGCGGCGTTGCGGTCAGGTCAGACCCTGATCAGCTTATGCAATCCACTGGGCCAACCGGAGTGGATGCAGAAACTGGCGGAGCGGGGTGTGACGGTTTTCGCCCTGGAGCTATTGCCTCGAACTACGCGCGCCCAAAGCATGGACGTTCTGTCTTCGATGGCGACCGTGTCGGGCTACAAGGCCGTGCTGCTGGCCGCGACGACTCTGCCTCGAATGTTTCCCATGCTCATGACCGCAGCGGGAACAATCACGCCCGCGCGAGTTTTTGTGGTTGGCGCGGGGGTGGCCGGCTTACAAGCGATCGCGACCGCGAAACGGCTGGGAGCCGTTGTACGAGCTTACGACATCCGTCCGGCGGCCAAAGAAGAGGCCGTCAGCCTCGGAGCCAAGTTCGTTGAGCTGGAGCTGGAAACCGAGGACGCCGAACAGAAAGGCGGTTATGCCAAAGAAATGGGGGAGGATTTTTACCGACGACAGCGGGAGCTGATGGCTCGCGTTTTGGCCGAAAGCGATGTCGTCATTACGACCGCCTCTGTCCCCGGGAAGAAAGCCCCCGTCCTGATCACAAGAGAAATGGTCGAATCGATGGCGGCCGGTTCGGTCATCGTCGACTTGGCGGCCGAACAAGGCGGCAACTGCGAACTGACCCGGCCCAACGAAACGATCGTCGAACACGGAGTGACGATCCTCGGCGCGGTCAACCTGCCGGCCACCGTGCCGAATCACGCCAGCCAGATGTACTCGAAAAACATCACCACGTTTTTGCTGCACTTGGTGCAGGATGGGGCCGTTCGTATCGACGAGCAGGACGAAATCACGATCGAGACGTTGGTCGCACGAGATGGCGAAGTCGTGAATGCCCGGGTCCGTGAAATGTTGGGCCTGGAAAACTTGGCGGAACTCGGAGAAGCCAGATAGATCGGACACGTCCGATTAGTCGGGCCAGTCGCGCGTTCGTTCGCGTTCGATCCCCAAGAGAAGCGAAGGACCTCTACCATGACCTTTCTCCCAACACTGCTGGCGGCAGCCGATGTCGGCGGTGCGGCGTCGGGCGGCCATTCGCTCAGCACGCTTATCACTGGCATCACGATTTTCGTGCTGTCAATTTTTGTGGGCTTCGAAATCATCACCAAGATTCCCCCGACGCTGCACACCCCCCTCATGTCCGGTTCGAACGCCATCTCCGGCATCACGTTGATCGGTGCGCTTTTGGCAGCCGGGACGGGGCAGGCGAGCTTGGCACGCACTCTGGGCTGTCTGGCGGTCATTCTCGCGACCGTGAACGTGGTTGGCGGTTTCTTGGTCACCCATCGCATGTTGGAAATGTTTCGGAAGAAGGACTAACCGGTGAGTCCCGCAATAACGGATCTGGTTTATCTTCTGGCGGCGGTCTTGTTCATTTTCGGCCTGAAGGGCCTGACCCATCCGCGGACCGCCGTACGCGGAAACCTGCTCGGCGCGCTGGGCATGTTGGTGGCCGTCGTCGTGACGCTGCTGGCGCAGGGAATCGACTACACCCTGATCGTCATCGGGCTGGTGATTGGTTCGGCGATCGGAGCCATTCTCGCCCTGAAGATTCGGATGACGGCCATGCCGCAGCTCGTGGCGCTTTTCAACGGCTTCGGAGGCGGTGCGTCGGTGTTGGTCGCAGGAGCCTATTTGGTTGTGCGGCCCGACTCGGCCGCGGACATCCTGGTCGCGACGGCGGCCTCCGGGTTGATCGGGGCGGTGACCTTCTCCGGCAGCCTGATCGCTTGGGCGAAGCTGGAAGAGCTGAAGGCGATTCGCGATGTCCGCTTCACCGGCCAGCAGGCGCTGAATGCAGCTCTGTTTCTGGTCTGCCTGGGGCTGGGTTTTCTCCTGGTGACTCAGCCGGCGTCTGCCAACTTATGTTACTGGGGTATGGTCGCGGTCGCGCTGGCGTTGGGCGTTTTTTTGGTCATCTCGATCGGTGGTGCGGACATGCCCGTCGTCATTGCGCTGTTAAACTCCTACTCCGGGCTGGCCGCCGCAGCCACCGGCTTCGTGCTGAGCAACAACGTGTTGATCATTTCCGGGTCTCTGGTGGGAGCGTCCGGGATCATTCTCACGCGGATCATGTGCGCGGCCATGAATCGCTCGCTGGCCAACGTGATGTTCGGCACGCTGCAGCCGTCGGGAGACGGGGCATCGGCCGACGACGTTTACGCCACGGTGAAATCGACGTCACCCGAAGAGGTGGCGATGCTGCTGGAGGTCGCCAGCCGCGTCGTCATCGTCCCCGGCTACGGGATGGCCGTCGCCCAAGCCCAACATTCAGTCAGTGAGCTGGCGAAGTTGCTGCAGGCGCGGCAAGTGCGAGTCGAATTCGGCATCCATCCGGTAGCGGGACGAATGCCAGGACATATGAACGTGCTCTTGGCCGAAGCCGATGTACCCTACGACTCGCTGAAGGAAATGGACGAGATCAATTCGGAGATGGAACAGGTCGACGTGGCCATCGTGCTGGGGGCTAACGACGTGGTCAATCCCGTCGCCCGGACCGATCCGAACAGCCCGATCGCCGGCATGCCGATCATCAATGTCGACCAGGCACGAACGGTGATCGTGATCAAGCGAAGCTTGAGCCCAGGATTTGCCGGCATTCCCAATCCGCTGTTTGCCGCCGACAACACGCTCATGCTCTTTGGCGACGGCCGGCGCATGGTGACCGACATTATCAACGCGTTGAAAGAGGCGAGCTGAGCGGGCCGCGAAGTTCGTCGTTT
>JAADHY010000612.1 GCA_013151585.1 Planctomycetota bacterium | reverse complement strand
CGGCTCGATCGTGCTGGATCTGATTCTCCCCAACATCGACGCGATACCCGTTTTGCAGCGTCTGCGGGGACTGGCGAGCCAGTCGCCGGCGGTGGTCCTCAGAGTCAAAAAAACACTGGCCGTCCGAGTGATCCGGCTGGATTTCAAAGCGGCGGACCACCTGGTCAAATCGTTTGCGCTTGGGAAGCTGTCGGTTCATGTGTGAGCCGTTGTCGCTACGGGCCGGCGAGGTGGTCTCACGGACCGAGATTGCAGAGCAGGTCTACGATTCCACGGATGAGCCGAGCGGCAACGCAATTGGTGTGTAGAAAGGACATTCGCGTCGCCGTCTCGTGGCGACTGGAGAGCCCTGTTTGATTCGCCTGCTGCGGGGCGTGGGTAACGTCCTGCGCAAACGCCTTAAGGGAACGGTCGCGCGGTGTTGGACCGCTTCTTGCGCGGCGATGTGGCGCGACCGGCATTCGGGCCTCACGCCTGCGAGATTTCCGTTTGGGCCGGAGGCTACCGAGGACTGAATGAGGACGAAGCCCGGCTTGGGGCCCAAGCCGGGCTTCGGGGCAAAAACGCTGGTTGCGGTCAATCCGGTGCGGTCATTTCAACTGGGTCACACCGGGGACTGGGACGGGATAAGTACCGTCGGGGAGCGGTTTGACAGGTGGTTCTAGCTCGAAGCTGTGCTCGTCCCGGCCAGCTTTCCAATTCGACTTCCAAGCTTGCTCCCACGTGATCTGCTTTCCGGTGTAGACGACCATTTGTCCCAGGATCGCTGTCATCGTGCTATTCACCATGTAATCCCCGTTGTTGATGGGACGGCCGGAACGGATGGAAGCGAACAGCTCTTGATGTTCGATGTCATACATGTTGGCCTTCGGCCCCTTGTAGCGCCAGTCGGTTTCGCCTTTGATTTGTCCGCGGATGAGGTCGGCGCGGCCTTTGGTCCCGAGCAGGATGTCGGACACCTCGCCGTAGCAGCCGGTCTGGGCGCGGCAGTTGCCGAAGACGCGCACACCGTTCGCGTACTCGTACACCACCGAGTGATGGTCGAAGACGTCGCCGTAGACGGCGCCGAAAGACGATGACCGTCCGCCGAGGCCGAAGGCCTTGACGGGGGGTTGCTCGTGTAAAGCCCAACAGGCTTTGTCGAGGCAGTGCAGCAGGGATTGCGGGATGTCGTCGCCTGAGAGCCAGCGGAAGTGGTACCAATTTCGGTACTGATATTCCAGCTCGCTATATTCCGGCCGTCGCTCGACCAGCCGATAGGGGCCGCGCATATAGGTTTCTTGGATAGCCACGATGTCGCCAATCGCTCCGTCGAGGACGCGTTTCATGGTCTCGCGAACGATTGGGCTGTACCTCCAGCACAAGCCGGAAACGACACTCAGACCTTTTCGTCGCGCCTCATCGCACGCTTCTTTAACCATGCGGATTCCCGGCGGATCAATGGCGTGCGGCTTCTCGACGAACACATGCTTTCCGGCCGCGACAGCCGCCCTCAGGTACGGCGCGTGAAACGTAGACGTGCACGCGATCACGACAACATCCACTCCGCTGTCGATCACCTTCTGATACCCGTCGAAACCGACAAAGCAGTGGTCGTCATCGACGGCGACCTGCTCGCCTCGGATCTTCCGAAGCTGATTGCGACTGCCTTTGACTTTGTCCTCGAAGATGTCGGCCATAGCGATCAGTTTGGTGTGAGGGTCAGCACCGAGTGCCTGAGCCGCAGCTCCTGTGCCACGGCCTCCGCAGCCGATCAGTCCCACTTTCAGGACGTCGTCGCCCGCTGCATAGATCGCCCGCTGCATCGCGGCGCCTGCCAAAACCACGCTGGAAACGGCTTGGGCGGAACTTTTCAAGAACTCTCGGCGGGAAGAAGTACAACGGTGGGAGTCTTGGGGGCGGCAGATCGAGTTTGACATCAGAAGGCCCTTTCCTAAAGAAAACCTGGAGTCCCAGCGGCCGTTCGGGCCGCACGCGAAAATCGCTGACCGCTCCGCGGTCAGTTTGCGCCCTGGCCTGCGTCGACACGACGCGGCCCAGGCTCATCGACGTTCTAGATCGATAAACAACAAACTGTCTTAAAATGGTAAACCTGGCCCCGGGCTCGCGTCGGCAACGCATGAAGTCGGCGTGAGAGGTTGCTACAAAGGATTTCGCGACCGCAACCTGCGTCGCATTACCCCCACGGCTGCGCCCTGGGGCGAGGTAGCTTCCGGTGTAAGGTTTTCCCTGAGTTTTTCGCTATCGTTGGCTTTCTCGATTCACCATTCGAGAAACTGTCGGTGTTGGAAATCGTCTCGCTACGCCCGTATTTTGGCAAGCCGATAGTGGGGGCCTTGGGCATCAAAGGGATCAGGAGTCGGGTGCGGGCGGTGGGCGGCGCTCGTTCTGCTCGGTCTCGGCGGCTTGAATGAAGTCCTTGTAGCTGACCAGGTCAAACTCTTTCATCACATCGGCGATTCGGACGTCTGGCGACCGGCTCTCGATCACGCTCCACTCCTCTTCATGAAACGTCTGGATGCGCACCTTGCGCCCGTATTTGGCGTGAATGTCTTGAAACCGCCTGCAAAAGGGCCACGTGTGCAGAAAAACTTTTTCCAGATTGACCGGTGCGCAGACCCAGGAGTCCCAGCGGCCGGTCCGAGCGATTTCTTCGCCCGTGACGTCACAGATTTTGGATGTGTCCTTGCGTGTGCTGGAAACAACGACGTACTTGTTCTGCCAGGCTTTCCCGTTGACAGCCTGACCGCCGGCAAACGCGGAAGGCCAGAAGACGACTTCGGCCCCGGACTGGCTGAGCTTTCGCCAGCCGTCCTGCCATTCGATGTCGAAGCAAATCTGGGCGCCTACGATCCCAAAATCCGTACGGAAGACCGGCGGGTCGAGGGGACCGGGGGTGATGCCGTTGTCCATCTCGCCGATCGTCGGATGGATTTTGTGGTATTCGCCCAGCAGCCGTCCATTGCGGTCGATGAACACGGCCGAGTTGAAATACTGTCCTTCGTGTTTTGTGTAAACGGGGCAGACGACGTAACAATGATGATCCCGAGCGAATTTTGCGAACGGTTCCGAGTATGGTCCGATCGGTGTCTCGGCCACATCGGCTACCGGCGGACGACCGCCAGAAAGATTGACGAAGGGAAAAACTTCCGGCAAGCAGATGATATCCGGCTTATAGCGGGCCGCTTGCGTCATTCGGCGGAGCATTTGCCGGATCATTTCTTCCGGCCGTTTGGCGGCCAAACCGTTTTGGGAGATGGTTGCGATCCACACTTCGCGGGGAAGCCGGCTGGCTTGATTGCGTTCTTGTTTCGGCTGGTCTTCGTCGGCATCAGCTCGTGTCCGGTTCCAGAAAGTGATTCCCGCGCCGAATGAAGCCGCTTGCAGAAAGCGACGGCGCGTTGTTTGTTGTTTCTGAGTTTTTCCCATCCGGACGGCTCCTTCTGCTCAATTGCTCCTTGGGGGCGGTGAGCCGCTGGTTCAACATCGGGACGGTTCGATGCGACGCGGAGTCGCTGCTCGAATCGCCCCACGCGCCACAGTAGCCCAGCCATTGCGGTCAGGTCAAGCGGTCGGGGTAGGCCCCGCTTACGCCGTCAAAACGGGGCACTACAGCATGTCGGGTAGGAGACCTGGGAGAGCCGCAGGTCTTTACACCCGCAGGTGGTGAAGATCAGGCCTCGTCGCTGACATTCCTCGTGAAGCCATTGATAAGTGTGCTGCTTCCGTTTCAACGGGACGCTCCAGACAGCTCCTTCACGGACACGACACAGCTCCGTGCACGCCGTGGCGGCTCGTTCCAGATAGGGGCGGCGGCTGAGCCGATCACGGTGGCACAGCGGAGTCAGGAACAGGTAGCTGGCGGTCACCTGACGAGCCCCGGCTTCCGCAACCCGGTCCAAAAGCCAGCACAAGCGCTCGCGATCGTCGTCGACGTCCGGCAAAAGCGGGTCGAGTCGCGCACTGAGCTGAGTCAAGCCAT
>JAADHY010000402.1 GCA_013151585.1 Planctomycetota bacterium | reverse complement strand
AAGCTCGACCGCTTGCCGAATTTCGTCATCATCTTCATCGACGACATGGGCTATGCCGACATTGGGCCGTTCGGTGCGAAAGGCTACGAGACGCCCAATCTGGACCGCATGGCTCGGGAAGGTATGAAATTCACGGACTTTTATGTCACGCAGGCGGTCTGTTCGGCCTCGCGAGCCGGCTTGATGACCGGCTGCTACAACGTACGTGTGGGCATTTTCGGCGCGCTCGGTCCGAAGTCCCGGCACGGCATCAGCGACCAGGAAATGACGCTGGCCGAACTGGTCAAGCAAAAGGGCTACGCCACCGCCGTCTTCGGCAAGTGGCACCTGGGCCATCACCCGAGATTCCTGCCGTTGCGACACGGGTTTGATGAATACTTTGGGCTGCCGTATTCGAACGATATGTGGCCGTATCATCCCGGCGTGGCCCATCTGCCAATGTCGGAACGGGTCAAGCGATGGCCTCCTCTGCCGCTGATCGAAGGCGACAAGATCATCAACCCCAACGTCACGGCGAAAGACCAAGAGATGCTGACAACTTGGTACACCGAACATGCCGTCGATTTCATCAAGCTGCACAAGGACCAACCTTTCCTGATCTATCTGCCGCACAGCATGTGTCATGTTCCGCTGTACGTCTCGGACAAATTCCGCGGCAAAACGAAGCGAGGCTTGTTCGGGGATGTGATCGAGGAGCTGGATTGGTCTGTCGGCCAGATTTTGGACACGCTGCAAGAATGCGGCATCGCCGAGCACACCCTGACGATCTTTACGTCGGACAACGGCCCGTGGCTGTCGTATGGGGATCATGCCGGAAGCGCCAAGCCGCTACGAGAAGGCAAGGGGACCATGTTCGACGGCGGGTGCCGCGAGCCAACGCTCATGCACTGGCCCGGCCAAATTCCCGCTGGCCGCGTCTGCCGCGAAATGGCCGGCACGGTCGATATCCTGCCCACTATTGCCTTTCTGATCGACGCCCAACTTCCGGATCACAAGATCGACGGCAAGAACATCTGGCCCCTTATGTCGGGCCAGCCCGGGGCCAGAAGTCCTCATGAGGTGTACTGGTTCTACTGGGGGGCCCAACTCCAAGCCGTACGGTCGGGCAAGTGGAAACTGCATTTTCCGCACAGCTATCGCACTTTGGGCGGTCGGCCTGGGGGGAAAGGCGGCATCCCAGTGAAGTACGAGACGGCTAAGATCGGACTCTCTTTGTTCGACTTGGAAAACGACATTGGCGAGACGACCAACGTGGCGGACAAGTACCCGGAGGTAGTCGCGCGACTGAAGAGGCTCGCCGATCAGGCTCGCGCCGACCTGGGCGACTCCGCTCAGAAAAAGACCGGCTCCGGGCGCCGCGACTGCGGACGGTTGCAGCCGGACGACGACGCCTATGTGTGGACGCCCGAAAAAGGATGGCACCTGATCAAAGCTCGGGATTGGGCTCGGCCTGCGCGGCGGGCGAAAGCAAGCCGGTCCAAATCGAAAAAATAGGCTCGTCTCGACTGGCCGAAAGGATCCCCGGTAATGAAGATTGGCTCCGTAATCCGGATTAGAAAAACGGCTTTCTCAGTTCTGTCCTTTCTTGTTGGTGTATGGGGCGGGTTGTTGCTGGTCCCTTCAGCGGCCGGAGGCGCCTCGGTAGAGCCGTCACTGCGAATGGGCACCTTCCGCGTGGATGCATCGCCGCCGATCGGTAGCCCGCTCGCCTACGACCCGTGCAAGGAGATCACCATTCCGCTCAGTTGTCGCGGCCTGGTCCTTTTGCCGGGTGACCGACCGCCGATCGTCTTGTGTGTCGTGGATTGGATCGGAGTGGCGAACGATGGGCAAAAGGAGTTCCGCCGGGCTCTGGCCGATGCTGTGGGGACCCAACCGAAGCGCGTCGCGGTGCATGCCGTGCATCAGCACGACGCGCCTCGCTGTGATTTGTCGGCCGATCGGCTGCTGGCGAAGTACGGGATCAACAAGCAATTCTACGACGCTCCCTTTTTGCGATCGGTCATGGAACGAGCCGCGAGGGCCGCGGGGCAGGCGGCGAAAAACGCTCAGCCAGTGACGCACGTCGGAATCGGCCAAGGAAAGGTCGAGAAGGTGGCTTCGAACCGACGCATCCTCGGACCAGACGGCAAGGTGCAATACACGCGATGGACCGCTTGCCGCGATCCGAAAATCCGGGCAATGCCCGTCGGGACGATCGACCCGTTCCTGAAGATGGTCTCCTTCTGGAACGGGCAAAGACCGCTGGCGGTCCTGACGTACTATGCGTGTCATCCTCAAAGTTATTACCGCACGGGCGGAGCGAATCCGGATTTTCCGGGCATCGCACGCAATATGCGTGAGAAGGCGACCGGCGTGATGCACATCCACTTTGACGGAGCCGGTGGGAACATCGGCGCCGGTAAGTGGAATGACGGCTCTCACGAAAACCGACAGGTTCTGGCCGACCGGGTCGCCGCCGGCATGGCCTTGGCCTGGGAAGCCACAAGGAAAGAGCCCCTCTGCGCCGACGAGGTGCGGTGGACCGCGCTTCCCGTGGCTTTACCGGTTGCCGAGCATCTGGACGAACCGACACTGGTGGCAAAGCTAGAAGACAGCGAAGCCTCGGCCACGGCTCGTCACTCGGCCGCGACCCACCTGCTTTGGCTGCGGCGGCGTCAGAAGGGCGAGACGATTGACGTGTCGTGCCTGCGGCTGGGCCGAGTCCGGATTCTGCACATGCCGGGCGAACTATTCGTCGAGTATCAATTGGCCGCCCAGAAGATGCGCCCCGACCTTTTCGTGGCTATGGCTGCCTACGGTGAGTATGCGATGGGCTACATCGGCACCCGCATCGCCTATGAGCAGGGCGGATACGAAACCAGCCCCCGGGCGTCGCTTGTCGCTCCCGACGTCGAGGATGTGCTCATGACCGCCTTACGGCGTTTGCTGAAGTCGGATCGATAGGGCGAGATGCGCTGCGCAACCTTGTCGCGGCGCGACTGCTGTCGCGTCGTGGTCCGGCCGCGCAGCGAGCACCGAATTGAGTTGCGGTGATAACGTGGTGGAACGGCCTCGTGGGGGACGCCGCCAAAGTCGGTGCTGTAGCATCGTGGCCAACGCTGCTGCTCTCGCCTCACCGGGGAATACCCGCCAGACGTTCGGCGGAAGCTGGCAGTTTCTGACGCCGGCGACGTGACTCGCACTGGCGATCGACATGGTGTTTTCCAATCTGTGAACGGTTACCCCGAAACGGCCCTTTCCCTTTTTGCGCGGTAGTCATGCCCGACACCCGGAAACATCGTGGGCCGCATCCGGCGGATCGGCGGCTGTTTGAGCCGAAAACCTGGCCGATACTTCGCGCCGCGGTTGCCGACCTGTCCTGGCTGCTCAGTCGCGGTTACTCGGACGTTGCAGCCCTCAAGTTGGTCGGCGATCGTTACCGGCTGACCGAGCGGCAGCGGAAGGCGGTGATGCGGTCGAGCTGCTCGGATGCGGCGTTGGCCGACCGAGCGGCCAAACAGGTTGCGCCCGAACGGCTGCAAAAGCAAACAGTGCTGGTCGATGGCTTCAACGTGCTCACGACCATCGAAGCGGCTTTGGCCGACGGGATTGTGTTGGTCGGCCGGGATGGCTGCTATCGGGATTTGGCCAGCATGCACGGCAGCTATCGCAAGGTGGAAGAGACACCGCCAGCCATCACGTTGATCGGCGAAGTGTTGGCCGAGCTACAAGTGGCAGAGGTGGTCTGGTATCTGGACCGGCCGGTTTCGAACAGCGGGCGGTTGAGTGTGCTGATCCGGGAGTTGAGCCAGCAACACGGCTGGGCATGGACGGTCGAGCTGGTCGATAACCCGGACCCGGTGTTGGCGGCCGCCCAGGACGTGGTGGCTTCGGCCGACAGTGTGGTTTTGGACCGCTGTCGGGCGTGGTTCAGTTTGGCGCGGGAGGTGGTTCGGCGGCGGATTCCGTCGGTCCATTTGCAGACCGACTCGCATAGCGAGTGAAGTGGTAGAGGAAGATGCCAGCGGCCACGGCGACGTTCAACGAGTCGATCGAGCCGTGCATGGGGATGGTGATTCGGCGATCGCTGAGCTCGAGGTAGGGATGGCGGAGCCCCGTGGCTTCATTCCCGAACAGAAGAATCATGCGTCGGCTGCGCGAGGTGGTTTCGAGCGGTTCGGCCGAGGCATCCAGGACGGTGGCGACCAGTTCGTAGTGGCGATCGCAGCGGTACTGCTGAAGAACGTCTGCCAGGTTTTCGGCTTCGACGATGGGCAGAAACAGAGCGTTTCCCATCGAGACACGTAGCACCCGGCGCGAAAATGGGTCGCAGCAAGCGCGGCCCAGCAACAGCGCATCGACACCAAAGGCGGCACAAAGGCGAATGATCGTGCCGAGATTCTCCGGGTCGGTCACGTCCGGACAGCCGACCAAAAGCGACTCGGCTGTCACGTCCTGCACGGCGTCCGGCAGTGCTGGCTGCCGTTTGCGGTAGCCGCAAGCCAGAACGCCAACGTGAAAGTTATATCCGACCAACCGGCGGGCCAATTCATGGGGGAGCACATAGGTCGGCGTATCCGGCGGCACCCAGGGCCGAACCTCGGCTTCACGCCGCTCACTGAGCAAAACCGAATGCACACGGAAATCGCTGTGGAACAGCCGCTCGACAACACGCTTGCCCTCGGCGATGAACAGGCCGTGGTCGCGCGTCATGTTGGTCGTTTTGAGGCTGCGATACGGATCCAGTCGCGGATCGTCCAAGTTGTCGAGGCGAAAGACGGGCATCGTCAGGGTTCAACACGAACTGGTACGACCGCACGCGGACCGATGCGGACGTAGGACCTCAAGAGACTTTCCAGGCGTCGATGTCGTCTTCGTCCCAGTATTCTTGCGGTTCTTTCTCGTCGGTTGATGGCGTGGACGGATCAGACGACGGCGGCGCTTCGGACTTGCCGCTCCGAGTCGCCTCCG
>JAADHY010000302.1 GCA_013151585.1 Planctomycetota bacterium | reverse complement strand
GAAGCCGCGAGCCTCGCTCGCAAAGCGATCCTCAACGCCAAAAACGTTTTCGAACTGATGCCGATCAGCTCAGTCGTCGCCAGCCTCAACGACAGCGAGCTGCTGGCGTTGGTCCTTGCCCGTGTCGAGAAATTCCATCGTTCGGGCGGCGCGTCCCGGCTTTCGGTCAGTCTGGAAGCGCTGATACGACGCTACGTCGAAGTGACCTTGCGGGAACGGGACTGGGACAAACTGCTGGCGTCCTTTGATCGGTACATGACGGCGACGCAACCGAAAAGGATCAGTCCGATCCCGCAGACTACGACGGCGGTTTCACGGGCTTCCCCGTCCGTCATAGCGCTTCCGGCGGGTGCGGTGCCCCTGCCCGGGGGGCTTCCGCGCCGCCCGGATCGCGTCGGTCCATTTCCCTGTCCGTCCGCATGGCTCGATCGAAATCGACTGCGCATGTTAGAAGCCGTTCACAAAGTTCTGCTCCGGGCCGGCCAGCGGGACCGCTTCATCCGGCTTCTTGACCAGCGTGTTGCTCAAACCGACGGCGTGGCCCGTCAGTGCTGGAGGCTGGCTCGCATTTTCGTCGACTGGTTTGAGGACGAACGCGGCCGAGCCGTCCAAGGTTTGCAGCAGTTCTCAGCCCAGACACCCGGGAACATCGAAATCCGCATGCTGTTGGCTCGCGCCTGTGCGCAGATGGGAGACGCTGCCAAGGCGCTCGCTGCACTGGAAGGCGTCTCTGTGCCGTTCGGCCCGGCCGCGAAGACGCTGGAACAAATGCGGCTGGAACTGGCCCAGCGCGCCGGCAACGACGACGTGGGCAAACGGGCCGCCTTGCGTCTGTTCGGCATGCGTCTTACTTCCAGCGAGCAGTCGGCACTGGCCGCTGTGATGCGCCGCTACGGCCTGGTCGCCCGCAGCGAGGCGTTGATGAAACGAGCCGTGCGCACGGCCGGGAGCAAGCCGGGGGAATTGTACCAGTTGATGCTGCGGACAAAGAGGACCGATCTTCAGCGCGCCGTCGAAATCGCCCGATTGATCTTGCAACAAACCTCCCGGGCCTCTCGGTCCGGCGGCCAGAGCGATCGCTACCGTCTTGAAGCTCTCCGGGTACTGAAACGCGCGGGACAGCTCCGGCCGTTGATCGACAAAGCCGAAAAGCAACTGGCGGCCGCTCCGCGGTCCGCCAAATTGATCGAGGACCTAGTTGAGTATTACACGGCCGACGGCAACGAACAAAAGGCGATGACGATGACCGATCGCCTGCTGGCCCTCCGGCCGGAAGACGCTCGCCTGCACTTTCGGGTAGCTCAGTCCTTGTTCCGCTCGCAGAAATATGCCCAAGGAGTCGCTCGACTCGAAATCGTCTGGAAGAAAGACCCGCAGTTCGTGCTTGGAGCCTCCCACGAAATCGGCCGGTGTTACGTTCAAGCCAAGAAACTGGATCGTCTCGCTGAGCACGTGAAAGTCCTGAAAGGTAACCCGATTCTGGTTCAGCAAAGTTATCAGCTCACCAATCTGGTCCGAAACGTGCAATTCAACGCAAACGACATCGACGGCGTCTCGAAGGTCNNNTGATCGAGGTTTTGCCGGCCGAACACCGAGTTAGGATGATCCACGAGTTCGCTCGATACTTGCTGCGAAAGAAACGCAAGTCGCAGGCTTACGTACTCCTCAGAGACGGGTTGTTGTCGGTGCCGAACGAGCGAGACGAGACGGCAGCGCTGCGCTACCAGACGTTGGGTAGTGCGTACCAAGCTGATGGTGTTGTCGTAACGGCTCTTGGGCGGCTTGCTAATCTGGCTCACGAGCTGGCGAAGACCGACGAGCTGAAAAGACAGCTCAGCGAGCTCGCCCGAGAACGTCCGAAAGGGAAGCCGCTGTGCGAATTGCTTGCAGCCATGCTCGAACGGCGTGCCGGAAACGAGCGGCCTCTGGAGGAGATCGGGCGGCGGTACCTGGAAAACCAGCAGTTCGCGCGTTCGCTTGCCCCCTATTACAACTCGCTGCGCGAGGAGCTGGCGAGCTGTGCCACTGAGTCGGCGCTTCGGGTGGCCTTGGAAGTCTGGACCAAACCGTCGCCTCGCGTGCCCGGGGTGGTCGTGTATTTGGCTCCATCATCTACGGCGGTCCGGGTGGCGGCGATCCACATGAAGCTGAAACAGCGAGAACAAGCTCGCCAGGCTCTGCTGAAAGGATTGGACGTCAAATTCCCCGTCAGCATGTCGCCGCAAAGCGCTGCCGAGCAAACGATTCAACGTCAGTTGCCCATCGCCAATGCGTTGCGCGAGTATGGATTCTTGCTGGAAGCAATCGATGTGTACCAGAGAATCCTGCGGCAAATGCCGGACGTCCGGCGGAACAGCTACACGCGTCGATATCAAGGCCGGCAGGCCAGCCAGGCGATCCAGCAGTGTGTCGCCCAATTGATCGGCCCGAAACGCGACGCGACCCTGAACGCCTTGCTCGCTGAACTGAAACGCGAGTCGCCGGACCTGGAACGATTCTTTGCGGTGTGCGACCCATCACTGCCGGACTCGTCCGGCTCCTATCGGCCGTCCCGCGCGACCAGCCCGGACGCCAACACGCTGGCGACGGCTCAGGCTCAACTGCTGCCCGCGCTGTTGCAGCATGCCCATAAGTCAGGAAAATTGACCACGATCCAGAAAGTACTTGCCGAGCGGATCCAGAAGTCGAGCTCAAAACCCCACCAGACGCCGGAATCAGCGGCCGACCAGAACACGGGCGTAGCGGCCGGACCGACGCGTCTCCGCCTCGATGCTTTGCGAATCCTTGCGATCTGCAGCGGCGAAACTCCCGACCAGGCCGTTCCGTCTTTGCAGGATTGGCTCGACCGGGTAGAAAAGAAGAAGCAATTGGCGGAAAGGCCGGAAACGTGGCTGCTCGCATTGGCCGCGCTGGACCGCCCCGCGACACGGACGCTTGGCCAGCGCCTGGCCGCAGCCGTCTTCCGGTCGGCGGCACGGACCGGAAACAGCTCGCGTCAGCAGGCCGCTCTGGCGGCCCTCGCGCGCTCGGGTGCCGAAACGGACGCCCTGGTCCAGCAAATCATGGTGGATCGGAAGGGCGACCCGGAAGCCTTGTATCAGGTCGCGCAAGCTTACTACCAGCAGCGCAAGTACGCCAAAGCGGTCGAGGCGCTGAAGCCCGTTTGGCAGCGGGCTCCCGAATTGCTGATGCCTCGGTTGCGCTACCTGGCCGACTATTATGTCAAAGCCGATCGCTTGAAGAATTTGGCTGACGCGATCCGCTCCGTCCGCGACACCAACCTGCTGGGCCGATACGCTTACGAGTTGGGCAACCTCATCGCAAAGCTCCCCCGGGACCCCGAGCATGCTCGGTCGGTTATCGAGTTGTACTTCGCATGGGGGGAGGCGGCGGACGGGGCCGCGTCCACTTATCAGGCGTCCCGCCTAGCGTCTTATTTGAGCCGCCTGCCGAGGGACGAGAATACACTGGGCCTTTACCGGCTGGTGGTCTTTCCCTCAAAACGCCATGGCGGGTCACTCGAGAATTTTGCCGGGCAAATGGTCGAGCTGGCACAGGCGACGGGACGGCTGCAAGCTCTACGCCGGGACTGCCGACGGGGCATGGACGCGTTCCCGCAATGGAAAGCAAAGGGCGAACTGCTGCTGGCGATGCTGGAGCTGCGTCTGGGCGACGAGGAGCCGATGAATCAGATCGCCCGGAAGTACAAAACCGATCCGGCTTTCGCTGCCCAGTTGGCCAGCGAGGTGACGCTGCTCCGCGGCGAGCTGGCTCAATGCGAAGGCCGACCGGCCGCCGAACTGGCCCTGGAACTCTGGCAACCGTTGATGGCCAACGAAGAAGGGGGAGCCACGTCGGCGACCGTACAAGTCGCGAAGCTGCTGGGTAAGCTCGGCCAGCGCGACAAAGCCCGACAGGTGCTGTTGAACCGGCTCCGCAAGCCCTTCGCGGTTACCTTCACCGCCGAAGAAGACTATCTGACTCGACTGAAGCTTCGGGAAAAACAAGACCTCGGCCAAGAATTGGCCCGACAGGGTTTTCCGATCGACGCTCTCCGAGCGTACGCTTCGGCTTTGGCGAGCGACACCAGCCGGATTGCGACCGATTCTTTCACTCGGCAGACGGTCAACCAGATGCGCGAGGCCGCTCGCCAATTGATCCAACAGACGGCTTCGAAGGACGTCGACTCGTTGCTGACGCAGCTCCAAATCTCCCTGGACGAACGGAACCCGGGAAAGGCGATGACGCCGTTCTTTATCGTGATCGACCATGTCCCGGACGTCGTCTCACCGCCGACATCCTCGCCGGTCGCACCGGATGCCATCCTGCCTCTATTGCTGGAGCACGCCAAAAGAAAAGGAAAACTGGCTGAACTGAAACTGCAGGTGGCCGAGGCGCGAAAAACACGCGGCCAGGATCATCGTCTGATCGCCTTGGACGTGCTCATCAGATTGGCGGAAGGAGATACCGTTGCTGCCTTGGCCGTGCTCGAACGCCTTGACCAACGGGCTCGCGAATCTCGCCGGTCGATCGACGATGCTCTATGGCTGGCGACCCGGGAGGCTCTGAAAGCCGATGCGACGAACCGGACGGCCCGCGCGCTGGCGGAAAGGATCGCCGAAGCCGCTGGCCGAGCCAACAACCTGATCCGGCAAGAGGCGGCGGCGGTCGCTCTAGCCAATGCCCGGGCGGCTGGCGACCAGGGCGAAGGTGTGTCGGAGCTGATGCGGGCTCTGATCGTCGGAAAGAGCCGCGATCCGGAAACGCAGTTGCAATTGGCTCGCGTCTTGTTCCGGCAGAACCGCGGCGTCGAGGCGGCGGACACACTCGCCCCGATCTGGAAGCGGCATCCTGGTGTGCTGCTGAAGAGTATCGAAGAACTGGCGCGGCTGTACGCGCAAACGGGCCAAACCGATCGGCTTTCTGAAGCGCTGAAATCAGTCACCGACGACGAAGCACGCAGGCGATATCGATACGATGTGACGAATGCGGCCATCGCACTCGCCAACGACAAACAGTACGCCGATGAAGCGATCACGATTCTGCGGGCGGCCGTCCGCTTTACTCCCGCGGAAAATCGAGAATATCCGCTCAACCACCTGGGCAACCTTCTGATCCAACAAGGTCGAAAAGCCGAGGCGTGGCAAACCTATTGCCAGACCGTGATTCCCCCACAAGGTCCGGCGGACCGATTGCCGGATTCGGCCATCTCTTTGGCGAGCCTGACGGTCAAGATTGGGAAGTTTGACGAGCTGACTCGCTTGTGCCAGCGCGCAGTAAAAACGCATCCCCAATGGCAGAATTGCGCCGAACTGCTGGTCGCCATGGCCCGATTCCAAAAAAACAAAGACGAGATGGCGCTGCAGGAGATTGCCCGCCGGTTTCAAACCGATCCGAACTACGCTCAATCGTTGCGTGCCTCTGCAAGCGTTCTGCGCAGTCAATTCGCAGTCCTTTCGGGCAAGCCGGCGCTGGAAGTCGCCGCGGAACTCTGGCAAACGGAACTTGACCGCACGAAAGCTCGCGGGCCGACTGGGCGGACTGTCCAGTACAGCTTTTACTCTTACGGCTCGTTCGCCGATGTTCTGATCAAGATGGGACATCGGGAGAAGGCCAGAAACGTTCTGCTCGACGCGCTGGCGTCTGACACGACTGGCCACGCCTCCGCGTTCCGGGACTTCTACTTGCTGCAACGCAGCACTTATCTGGCCCCGAGGTTGCTGAAAGCCGACTATCCGTTGGATGCTCTCAGGTTGCTCCAGCAAGACGTCAAACTGGAAGGCAGCCCATTGGCCCGAGAACCGCGGGTTGCCAACCAGATCGCTCGGCGGCAACGAATTCTTCGCAGCGCCGTTCTGCAAACGCTGACCGGCGATCTGGACACAGCGTTGCAGGCACTGCAAAAGACGCTCGAGGAACCCGAGCCGGCGGAGCTGGCAACGTTCTTTTCCGTGGCCGCTCCCAAATGGACGACGCAAGAAATCGAACGGATTCCCACGCACGTGCGTCTGGAGCCGGCTTCGCAAACGCAGTTGCTCCCGGCGCTGCTGCGCCATGCTCGCGAAAAAGGACGGCTGGACGAACTGGCTGAGATGGCAGCCTCGGCGCGAAAGTCTGGACCAAACAATGAGCGTCTGACGGCATTGACAGTGTTCATCCAGGACGCACGCGGCGGCCAGGACGCGCTGGGGGCTCTGATCGCGCTTTCCCGCAACGACGACAAAGACCTGCGGCAATTGGCCATCGCTTGCCTCATGCGTTACCGCAGCCCGACAGCCGCCCAAGCGATCGAAGCCGCTAGGCAGGCCTCCCCCTGAAGCCAAGCAGGATGGTGGCAAGTCAGCCGCCGTTCGCTCGCCTTGACCGTTTCGGCCATGCGGCTCAAAAGCGAGCAGGAACGCCATGGGGCGGTCGCGGCGCTGTGTGCCACCGTCGACACTTTTGGGGCGGATACGAAGCCGAAGATGTGATAGGCAATCGCGAGCTTGGCATACGGTCTGAGACCGATCAATTCGCACGCGCGATCCTTCGGTCTTCGATGGCGACGATCGACGCGTCGGAGCTCTCGGCTCGTCGCCCGGAGTCAGTGACGCCGACTTGAGTCATCCACAAAGTGCCCTCTGACACGCCTCGACCATTTCACCGCGGTCTTCCACGCCGTCGCCCGTTCAACGCAAGCCACGAACCGGTAGCTCCCGATCACCGGACAAGGACAGAAAACAGGTGCTCAACGCCTGACGGCGTCGACGGATTCATCACCCGCACGGATTGGGGCAAGGTCCATAGCGGGTTTTTCGGCCAGTGCTCAACGCCTGACGGCATCGACGGATTC
>JAADHY010000747.1:7014-14691 GCA_013151585.1 Planctomycetota bacterium | reverse complement strand
ATGGCCAGTACCCGGAAGGGGATGCGGAAACAGTGGTGGCGTTGCTGATGAGCACGACGGATGAGGAGACTGGCCAGCCGAGACAGCCGTATCTAGATGAAGTCCCGAACGATGCCTGGGGGCATCCGCTGCAATATGAATATCCCCCTTCCGGCAATCGCCAGACCGCTGGCGGGAAGCCGGCCATCTGGTCGCTCGGCCCGGACGGTCAAGACGGCACCGATGATGACATCACCAATTGGGAACAAACGCGATAGGTCGCGGCGGGCGGACGCCGGTTTTCCACCCTTGCCGCGGACGGCCGACGGCAGAGTTCTGCTGCCTGGCCGGATGGCCGGGGGGATGGTGCGTCTGAACTTCGGGTACACGCTTTTCGAGGTGCTGCTGGTCCTGGCGGTGATTTCGGCCTTCGCCGCCATCGTTTGGCCGCCGCTACTGCATTTGTATTCCGATTATCAACTGCGGGAAGCAGCCGAGCAGGTGCGAATGGTTCTTTCCAAAGCTCACCTGCGCGCTTTGGACGAAGGCATCATCTACCAGTTCCGGTTTGAGCCGGAGGGACAACACTATCTCATTTTGCCTTATGAAGCCGATTACGCGGAGATGGCGTCCGACGACTCGGAAACCAGCCCAGACGAGCAAACCGCCTGCCTGCAATTTTCCGCAACGTTACCCGACGGCATGCAATTCGGCGAGGAAGAGGAAACGGACGAGCTCTTCCAGCCTCTTTCCGACGACCAGCTCGCCAACCTGCCCGACTCACGCGACCTGGAAAGCGTAGCCTGGTCGGCGCCTGTGTTGTTCTATCCGGACGGCACGGCCATGGACACGAAAATTCGGGTCCGCAATTCGCAAGAGCGTTATGTCGAGCTTCGTGTCCGTGGCCTGACCGGCAGCGTCCGAATCTCGAAAGTGCAGCAGGAGCCAAAGCAATGAGAGGGCTAGCGGCCCAACCGGCTCGCAGCGTCTTGCGGCCAGGGCTGACCTTGCTGGAGGTCATTTTGGCGCTGGGGATTTTTTTGGGATCGATCGCCGTGCTGAGCCAATTGATCTCGACGGGCGTCCGGGCGGCCGTGCAGGCCCGCTGGCAGACTCAGGCCATCCTGCGTTGCGAATCCAAGATGGAAGAGATTGTGGCGGGCATTGAGCCGCTGCAGGACGTGTCCGAAGCGGGCTTCGAGGACGACGAAGAAGACGCATGGCGTTGGAGCCTCACGGTTGCTCCCGGAGCGGAAGAGAACCTTTACGAACTGACGGTCACCGTCTGGCGGCTCGGCAACGAGGGCGATGAGAGCAATCAGGTTTCCTACACGTTGACTCGGTACTACTTCGATCGGGCGGCGGTTTCCAGTGAGGCGGCTGAGGCAGGCAGCAGTGGAACCGGCCTCATCGAAGACAGTTCAACGACTACGGGATCAACGCCGTGACGGGACGAGCGAACAACGCGAGACAGCTAGGCGAGTGGGAACGGGCAAGCTACGCCCGCGGGCCTGTGCCACGCTCGGCGTTCACGTTGCTTGAAGTCCTATTGGCGACAGGCTTGAGCCTGGTTTTGATGGTTGCGGTTTACGCGGCTCTGGAGCTTTACTACCGCTACTCGCGGGTGGGGCAGGAGGAGATGGAACGGTGTCAGATCGCCCGAGCTGTGCTGAACCGCATGGCCACGGACATCCGATCGGTCGTGTATCGACGCAACGAACAGGAGGGGCAAGACGAAGCGAACAACACCGCAGATTCGCAAGACATGATCACGGTGGAGGTCGTCGATCCCGACGAAGCCTATCTTTCGGAGAGCGTGGGCGTTTTCGGTGATTCGCAGACATTGGTCCTTCACATCAGCCGGCCGCAAGCTGCGCTACTGGTTGACGAATCGGATGCGGACACGGCGACGGCGTCGAGCGACTTGCAGTCGGTGTCGTATTTTCTGGTCGGCACCGAGTCGGATTCTGCGCTGCAGCAGTTAGTTGCATCGGAGTTGGCCAACGAAGAATCGGAAGACGAAGAGCCCGCCACCGGCTTGGCGCGTTTGCAGGGCAACCGGCTGGCGATGACCATGGCCGACGAAGAGGGGCACTTGCAGACGATGGCCGAGAAAACTCAACTGCTGGCCGAAGAGATTGATTTCCTGCAGTTTGAGTATTTTGACGGAACCGAGTGGGTCGACGAATGGGACACGGTCCAATACGGCGGACTGCCAAAAGCGATCGCCATCACGATTGGGTTCCGGGCTCCCGAGGAATCGCCGTCGCTCTTGTTCGGCGGAACCGTCGGGGCTTCGACCGATCAATACCGCCTGGTCGTGGCCCTCCCCTTGGCCGAGACAACCGAAGAGACGGAATCGACGACATATTGATCAGAGTGACGGGGTTTGTTTCCTCATGGTCTGAAGAGGCCGATCGTATTCTATGCAGCGAAAGCACGAACAACACGAACGGCGACTTGTCCGGCGCGGCAGCGTGCTGCTGGCCGTGTTGGTCATTGTGGCCATGCTGTCGCTCGGGGCCTATACCTTTTCGGAGATCATGGTGACCGAAGCGGAAGGCACGGCCATGTTCGGACGCGCCGTCCAGGCTCGACTCTTCGCTGACTCGGCCATTGATCTGGTGCTCGCCGTGCTGGCCACCGGCGCTACTGACGTCGACCTGTACCATGATCCCGAGCAGTTTCAGCACTACCTCGTTCGCGATTCCGACCGGGCTCGCGGGCGAGGCTACTTCGCCGTCGTGGCTCCTGTGGAAACGGACACTTCGGCTCAGTCGATCCGATTCGGTCTGATCGACGAATCCGCCAAACTGAATCTGAATTCCCTGTTGTCCGACAGCGATGCCGATCCCGACGAGCTGCGGCTACGGCTAATGTATCTTCCGAACATGACCGAAGAGATCGCCGATGCCATCCTCGACTGGCTCGACAAAGACGACGAGCAACGGCAGTTCGGTGCCGAAAGCGACTACTATTTGACTTTGGACCCGCCGTACGAGGCCAAGAACGGGCCAATGGAATCGCTGGAAGAGCTCCTGCTGGTAGCAGGTGTCACGCCGGAATTGCTTTACGGCGAGGACGCCAACCGCAACGGGCTGCTGGATCCAAACGAAGACGACGGCGACTTGTCACCGCCCGACGACAACGCCGACGGAATCCTCGACCTCGGTTGGTCCGCCTACCTGACCGTCTACAGCCGCGAGTCGAACCTGCGTGCCGATGGAAGCGAGAAGATCAATTTGAATACGTCCGACTTGGCTCAACTTTACGACCAGATTGAGACGGAGTTCGGCGAGGAAACTGCGAAGTTCGTCGTGGCCTATCGGATTTACGGCGCGGTTGCCCCGGAGGGCCAAAGCCAACCCGGGAGCGAAGTGTCCGAGCAGGCCGAGCAGCAAGCGCGGCAGGCGGCCGAGCAGTTAGGCCGGTCACTGTTCGGCGGCGGTCGGCAGCAGCAAGTTAGCCGCGGTGGCCTGGACCTCAGTCAAGGGGCCAAAGAAAAGATCAATTCGGTGTTCGACCTGATCGGTGTCGAGGTCCAAGCCGAAGTGAATGGCCAGTCGACCACACTGACCAGCCCCTGGCCGGACGATCCCGGGCAAATGCAAAGCTATCTTCCCCAATTAATCGACGCTTTCACGACGGTCGCCGGACCGTACCGGGAGGGGCGGATCAATGTCAACCAGGCCCGGAAGGAAGTTTTCCGTGCCGGGCATGACGGAAGAGCTGGCGCAGTCGATCGTGGGATTCCAAGCCATCGGATCGAACGGCCAACCGCTGACCGATACAACCGGAACACGATCGACGATCGGATGGCTTTACATCGAAGGCCTGACGACTTTGGAGCAGTTGCGAGAACTGGCTCCGTACCTGACGACTCGCGGCAGCGTGTATCGAGCTCAGGTGGTGGGCTACTATGAGGAAGGCGGCCCCTTCGTTCGCCTCGAAGCGATCGTCGATGCGACGGAGCTACCGCCGAGAATCGTCAGTCTGCAAGATTTGAACGACTTGGGAAAAGGCTATTCGCGGAGTCTGTTGCAGGAAGGATTGCAGTGAGGCAGACAAGAAGGCAGAAGGTAGAAGGCAGAATAGGGAGACAGGAGGGGACCGCGGCCGGCACCGGGAAGGGATCTGGTGATCGGCACGCCGGACCGTCGTAAAGTATTCGATGCTGTGTCTTCTGTCTTCTCCTTTCCACCTTCTGATTCCCGATTGCCGCTAACCATTCGTAGGCAACACACCTATGTCTGACCAACTTGTTGTGGAGTGGGGACGAGAGAGAATCGGCGGTGTGGCCGCGTCGGTCGCCTCGGGGCGAGTTGCCGTCAAGACATGCTTCGACTGGGCATGGCCCGAGGACCAGCAGCCTGCCACGGATCCGGAGCAGGCCGGCCGGTGGCTGAAAGAGCGGCTGGCGGAGCTTCGGATAGCCGCGAAACGCGTCGTTGTGCTTGTGCCGCGGGAAGATGTCGTCGTGAAGCGGCTGGAACTGCCTGAGGCTCCGGACGAAGAACTTCCGGACCTAGTCCGCTTCCAGGCGGCTGCGAAGTCGGCGTTGCCGCTGGAGCAAGTGTGTCTGGACTTTCTGCCGTTGCCGCGTCGGCCCGAGCTGGAAGGTCGTGACGCTTTGATGGTGACCGTCGCGAAGAAACTCGCCGACAGCGCCCAGGCGGTTTTGGCCGCGGCCGGCCTTGAGATGACGCAGCTCGGCATGGCTTCGACTGGCATTGCCGAGTTGGTCGTGCGGGCGGCCGAGCAAGCAGGCCTCGCGCCCGAGGCCACCATGTTCATTTTGGTCCGCCACGGAGACCGATGTGAGCTGCTGGTCACGCAACAGCAGCACGTGATTTTCGCGCACGCGACGCGTCTGACGGGTGGCTCCTGGCGGCAGATGCTGTTGACGGAGATCAGCCGCGCGTCAGTCGTGTTGCAGGAGCGATACGGCGAGTTCCAGTTCGACCAGGCATGGCTGATCAGCGACCAGGATGACGACTTACTCCAAGCAATGGAGGCACGCCTGCAGTGCGAAGCCCGGACGCTCGATCCGCTCGCCAGCTCGTCGATCGAACTTCCCGAGACAGGTGTGCCCGACGAGCGGGCGGGGCTGGCCCCGTTGGTCGGTCAATTACTCGCCGTCGAAGAGGCGAAGGTCCCCGCGATTGACTTCCTGCATCCGCGTCAGCGGCCGGTCGAGCGCGATCTGACCAAGCCCCGACTGATCGCGGCCGGGGCCGGGCTGTGTATCTTGCTGATCGGGATGTTCGTCCTGCGGGCCTGGCAGATCAAAGCTTTGGATCGCGCGATCACGGTCCGTCAGGATCAGCAAGAAAAGCTGACGGAAGAGCTGAAAGAATTGGCTCCGCAAGTCGAGGAAGCCGATGCGGTCGCCGCGTGGATCGACCGAGCCGTGAATTGTTTGGAATTGACCAAAGAGATTGCCGAGACGCTGAAAGGCACTGAGCGTTATTATCTGATTCGTCTCGCGGTCGACCAGGGGATTGGTCGGGTTGCAGCGACGGTCAATGCGAACGGCGTGGCCAAGGATCGCCGCGACATCGAAACGCTCTATATGGCTTTCATGCAGCGAAAGAGGTACGAAGTGCAACCGAGTGAGATTTCTCGCAACTCGCCGGACACCGAATACCCGTTTCGATTCGAACTGACGGCGGAGCTGCTGCCTCCGGAGAAAGAGGCGAAGGACAGCCGGTCAGGCGGCACTGAACACGCCTCGTCCCGACGCGGTCGTCCCCGTCGGACGCGGCGGTCCGGCAATGGTACGCGAGCGAGGTGACCGGAAATGCAAGCGCGAGAAAAAATTCTGGCGGCGATTCTGGCGATCACGGTCGGCGGGGGCGTGATTTTGCCGCGCGGCTGGAAAGCCTATAACGAGCCGCTTAACCAGCGAATGGAGCGAATCCAAAAGCTCGACGAGAAGCTGGAGACGCTGCGCTTCGACCGCCAAGTCGCTCGCGCCAAGCTGCGCAAGATGGCCGCCTGGACCAAACAGAGCCTGCCTGCAAGCCCTCAGAATGCTATGGTGCTCTACCAGCAGTGGCTCACCGATTTGGCTGAAGAGGTGGCACAGTTCGAGAACGTCACGGTCACGCCCGAGCGGCTGGTACGGGCCCGAGACGGGTCGTACGTCAGCGTCCGCGTCAAACTCACGGCCGAGGGCACGATCGACCGCATCCGCAACTTCTTGTTCGCCTTCTACAACACGAACCTGCTGCAGCATATCGTCGGCCTGACCGTGGAGAACCGTAATCGCGGGGTCAACGGTCCCATGGCCGTATCGATTACGGTAGAAGGCCTGTCGCTGCCTGGCGCCCCGGACCGAGGTTCGTCTCTCTTCCCGCGAACGCGCCTGGCTGCGGACATTGATGAGCAAGCCGAGACCGTCACGGTGGAATCGGCCGCCGACTTTCCCGAAAAACCTCCGTTCCGCGTGCGCATCGGTGGTGAATTCATGATCGTCGCAAAGGCCGATAGGAAAAGGTGGACCGTCCAACGGAGGGCCAGCGGCTTTCCAGCCGCAAAACACCCGGCCGGAAGCACGGTCGAGCTGGCACCGGTCAACCCGCAAATGAAGGCCGCAAGCCTCGGTGACTACAATGTCCTGGTCACTCTCAACCCTTTTGCCAAGCCTCAAAAGGAAGCCCCGCCCGAGACGCCCAACGCGCCGCCGATGATCGAGGCTTTGGAGCCGATTGCGATACTGCCGGGCGAGACCGCCACGTTCAAAGTCAGCGCCCTGGATCTGGAAACACCCGATCAGTTGAAGTTCAGTCTGGGCTCCGGAGCTCCTTCCGGCGCGACCATCGACCCCAAAACCGGCCAATTCACCTGGAAGACCACGTGGGATACGGCCCCTGGCGATTACCGAGTCACGGTGCAAGTCACCGACGGCAGTCCCAACCCGATGACCGCGTCGCAGACAGTCACGATCACTGTCAAGGAGGACGTGGCCCAGTATACGTACTTGGTCGGGGCGGGTAGGAAGGACGAGCTGCGCGAAGCGTGGCTCTATGATCGTTCGAACAACCGGCGCTTGATTCTCCATGAAGGCGAGACGCTTCGATACGCGGGCGTCGAGGCGGCCGTTGTCGCGATCCATCGCGATCACATCGTGTTGCGGACCAACGAGGCTGTCTGGAAGCTCGATCTCGGCCAAAACCTGCGATCGATGCAGAAAGTGAGGGACCTGGTGGTTGCGAAACCGGATGTCCCGTCGGTTTCGCCTCCGCCCGACTCCGCTCCGCCCCCGTCAACCTCGGGCCCTTCCTCCGCCCCCACCTCACCCACCACAGGGTCGCCCAAACGGCCGTCGCCAGAACCAGGGACGCCACAACGCCGCGCGCCGGAATCGAGCGGGGCGGAACGAGCCTCCGACGGAGCTTCGGCGGTCTCTCCGACGTCGGACGCCTCCCAGAAGGAGTCCAATGAGCCAGAAACAGAATCACCAGCGGAACAAGGCTAACTGCCCGAACCACCAGGCGACGAGTCGACCATCTGAGTGAATCCCGGATAGGCTCTTTCCCAGCAGCGAGGTTTCGATTCCATGAACGAGACGAGACGCAGTGCCGCACGCTTAACCGCCGGAGCAACCTTGATGGCGTGCATGTGCGGGGTCGTGGTCGGCTGGACGGGACGGGGAAGCGGAAAGGAAGGCGGCGAGGCAGCTTCAGCGCCCTGGGT
>JAADHY010000747.1:1026-6983 GCA_013151585.1 Planctomycetota bacterium | reverse complement strand
CGGCAAACCGGGCACGTTCGCCCAGTTCTGCGACTCAATCACCGATTCACGAGCCTTCTGGTTCAGCCTTCGATACCACCGCAGGAACATGTCGAAGGAAATGGCCGAGGCGTTTCAGCTTGTGAAGAACTACATGCGAGAGGAATGCTGGGACGGTAAAGGTCCCCAGTTCGGCAACCAGGGCGGCCGGACGATCCGCTGGGCGGAACAGCACGTGGATGACTGGCTCCGACGACTCAACCCGGAAGTCGTCGTCCTGATGTTTGGTACGAACGATTTAAACAACGTCGGGGTAGACGTCTACGAAGCGACGACCCGTCGGGTCGTCCAGAAGTGTCTGGATAACGGAACGGTCGTGATTCTGAGCACGATTCCGCCGCGTCACGGCTTTGAGGAAAAGGCGGCCCGTTTCGCCGAAGCCGTCCGCCGAATCGCTCGCGACCTGAAAGTACCGCTCACCGACTTCCACGCTGAGATTCTGCGCCGACGCCCGAACGACTGGGACGGAAAACTGGATCGATTCAGCGAGTACTCCGGATACGACGTTCCCACGCTCATCGCGCGCGACGGCGTCCATCCGTCCAATCCGAAAAAGTACCGCGGCGACTACTCCGAAGAAGGCTTGAACCACAACGGTTTCTGCCTGCGGAACTACATGGTGTTAATGGCTTATGCCGACGTCATCCGTCGGGTGTTGCAAGCTCCCGCGGTTCCCCCGGGACAGCCGAAGATTGGACGTTAGCGCGGGCTTTCTTTCCGACGAAGCCGTCAGCCATCTCTCTACGACAGACGGCTCGTTTCCCGAGACGCGGCGCGAACAGGCGGACAACGATGAATGATTCGGAAGTCGCCAAACGGCTCGTCGAGGTCCTCGTCGGCGCCAAAATGCTTCCGACAGGACTGCGGGAGGAGCTACTTCCGAGCGTCAGTTGCGGGATCGATTTGTTTCCGGTCATTCGCGACGCTTGGGCGACTGGTCGCGAGCGACTTACGGTTGCGGAGCGTCGTCAGGCCAAACGCGTGGTGTCGTGGATCGACGCTCAAAGACGCCACAGCGCGCGGCTGACCTTCGGGTTGGTTGGCGGCCGGACGGCGATGGTCCGTGCCTGGCTGGGACCACGATTGGCCTTCTGGCCGCAGGGCGTTCCTACCGGACGTCGGGTTGGTCTGATCAGCTCCCGATTGGGCCGTGCTCTGGACGAAAAGCCTGAATGGTTTCGTGCAGTTCGAGCCGCTTGCGGTCGGCTGCAGGCAGAGCGAGATGTGCTGGTCACGGCCGTTGGTACGACGACTTGTCCTGTGCTCGAACGATGCGCCGTACATTTCGGACTGCGATTGCTTCGGGTTCGGATCGCCGAGCGTGGCGATGTTTCCCAGTGGGTGCGGCAGTTACTGAGAACGAAATTCCAACCTCCGCGGCGCGACGTTTATGAATTGCTCTTGTCGCCGCCCCTTTTTCCCCACGCCAGCGAGAAGCGGCTTCCCGGTGACACCGACTCGACACCGCCGCGAGACCGTGCGGTCGTGGCGATGAGTGACGAGCTGATGGCAATCCATTTGCGACGCGGCGGCAACCTGGAGCGACTACTGAGAGCGCGCCTGGCGGATCCGTCGCAACGGGAGATATCCGTCTTACTCGCGGTCGGACCCAATCTGGTGCCGGACGAGGTGGTCGAGGAGCTGGAAGGGGCCGGCGCGGTCCGTTGGGAACCTCCCGAGCAAATGGGCCACGACCCAAGGAAGACCGCTTCATTGTCAACGAGCGTCTCGCCGTCAGTGCCGGTCGCCGCGACGGCTGCGACCGCTCGGTCGAAGGCCTCGCTGGTGCCCATTCCCCCTGCGGCCGACTGGGACTTCCTGACCCATTGCACGCGGCGACACGACGGCCCGTGGCCTGACCAGACGGAAGAAGAATACTGGGACGAGCTTCTGTTTGGTCTTCCATCGGCCGACCGCTCGGCGTTGGCGGTCTTGATGCGGATCGTGCAACAGCGCCGGCTGTGCGGTTCGGCGGCGGCGATCCGAGGCGGTTATCGGGTAGTCAGTTTTACGGCTGTCCCTCTGAGGCAAGTTTCGCGACTGCGGACGTTCCGAGCTCATCGAGGCCGCTGGGACTTCGAACCCTATGGTCTGTGTATCCGCTGCGAGTGGCTTCAGCAACAAGGGGCTCGGCCCGTCATTTACGGCGATGACGAATCGTGGGAGCGGCTGAGCGAAGCTGAACGTCCTTTTTTCCAACAGCGTCTCTCGACATCGGCTGCATCCGGCCGAACAATTGATTGGTCGGTCGAACGGGAATGGCGGGTTTTGGGCGACCTGGACCTGGGCTCGTTAGGGCCGGAAGAGGCCTTTTTGTTCGTTGCGACCGAGTCGGAAGCGCACCAATTGGCGGCCGTGAGTCCCTGGCCGATCGCCATCATGAATCGTTCCTGACACGGCCCGTCGGCCGTAATCAAAATGAGTGAGCGGCAGACGGCGACTTTGAGTGCCCCCGCAGCGCAGACAAGACCGCGGGCCAGCGCCTTGCGCTCACGACGGTTTCCGATGTTGAACAATATGCGCGCATGCTGCGCAGACCCTAACGTTGTTGTTACGTCTACGCTGATATCAATCACTATTCCGCGAAAGCCGGTACGGTGCCTAAGAGGATTACGTTGGCTTTGGGAGGTGGCGGGGCCCGCGGCTTGGCGCACTTGGGCGTCATCGAAGTTCTTGTGGACGCTGGGTACGCGGTCGAGCGGATCGTCGGCGTGAGCATGGGGAGCCTGGTAGGCGCCGCCTTCGCTTTCGATCCCGACGTGCGGAGGCTCCAGCAGCGGACGGCCGCGTACATCCGCTCGACGCGGTTCGAGCGATTTCCGCCCTTTCGGCCATGACACCACCGCCGACTGACCAGGCGCGGCCGCCGTTCACTGAATGGTTTGATGACGTCAAGGCCTACCTGCGCGCGACACGACAATTCCACCGCGCGTTGACGAGGCCGTCTTTGCTGCCGGGCGTGCTCTTGCGGGACGCCACACGCGTGCTGCTGCCCAACGCGGACATTGCCGAGTCCGTCATCCCTTTAACGATCGTAGCCGCAGATTTGCTCAGCGGACACAGCGTGATGCTGGAACGGGGGCCTGTCCGCAAAGCCGCTCGCGCTTCGGCCTCGCTGCCGGGCATCTGGCCGCCCGTCCGCTTCCGAGATATGCTGCTGTGCGACGTCGGCGTTTTTTTCCCACTGCCGACGATACTGACGAGATCGTACGCCACGCGTTGCCTGGTCGCAGTAGATGTCAGTTCGGAACTGCGGTCGGTCGACTCGTGTGATACGGCGTTCGAAGTTCTGATGCGCATGACGGAGATCGCCGAGGCCCAGTTTCGTCACCACGCCAAAGACGCCGCAGATGTCATCATCCGTCCGGACGTCTCGCAAGTGCCTTGGTACGACTTCTCCGAACCAGAACGTCTGATCGATTGCGGCCGCCAAGCCGCCCGCGATGCTTTGCCCCACTTGGCCCGGATTACTTATCAATAGCTCAAACGGCAGATTCACAGGACCAGTGAAATCGGAGAACCGGGGAAAACGTTGTATGAAGTCGGCGCCCCCAAAGCTCCTGCTATTCCCAGCCGTTGCTGAGTCACGCCCGGTCCCCAGCTCGCGCGCTGGTGCTTGACAGGCTGCCCGGTGAGACGTAGGCTGGCAGTTGGTGCTGCTCGCGGCAGCTTCTTGCGAGGTTTTCTGTTTACGGTTTCTCCCTCCCTGCCTGTGCTGGCGTTCGAAACGCTCTCGCTTCAGTCAACCAACATGCGATCGAATGCGAACCTTGGCCGTTGCGTCGTGACAGCGGCCCTGTCTGCCTAAGGTCCGATCCAAAGGGAGGTACGAGCAATGAGACGATGTGCAAATGGGGTGATCGGCTTGATGTTGTTGGCTCTACTGGGCGCTCCGTTGTCGGCCGCTCAAAAAGGCGAGAAAGGGAAACGGCGAGGCAAGCGGCCTCGTCCGGCGCAAGTACAAGTTCTCAATCAGTGGCTGAAAGATATTGAGCTGAGCGACGAGCAAAAAGCGAAAGTCGACGAGCTGCGAAAAGAGTTTGCTCCGAAATTTGCGGCACTCCGCAAAGAGCAGAATGAAATCCTCACGCCGGAACAGAAAAAGGCACGCCGAGATGCTCTGAGGAAAGCGAAGCAAGAGGGAAAGAGCTTCCGAGAAGCGGCGAAAGAAATCGCGAAATCGATGAACCTCACGGACGAGCAGAAAGAAAAGATGGCTGAGATTGCGAAGAAACGCAAGGAGCTCACCGCCGAGCTGCGCGAAAAGCTCTTGACGATTCTGACAGACGAACAAAAAGCCAAGCTGCCCAAGCGGGGGGTCCGGCGCGGCAAGAAAGCAGCCGGCCCAGGAGCTCCCGGCAAGAAAAAGGGCAAGGGACGCCGCAAGAAGACAGAATCGTGACCAGCGGGCTACACCGACAGGCGTCGCCGAGAAGCTTGGACCGCGGGACGCGAACGCGGCCGGGGCCCGTCGTGACACAACTACGGCGCGCTTGTCGCGACCGCAACTCCAGCTAGCCGGTTGACACAGCGCGGCGGGGCGCCAGCGGGCCAAACCCGCTGGCCCTCGCGCTGTCTCCGGTGCCGACGCACCGCCACCGAAAACACGCTCGGGAAAACTCCGCGATGTCCGCGTCGGCGATTCGCCCGATTTCCGGGCTGGTATTTCGCGGAGCAATGTGTAAAATTTCCACGAATTCGCCTCGGTGGCCGGCAAGAACCGGGAACGTTCGCCGAGGGGAACGCGTCGAAACGGCAGGAGCCCCCTTAGCTCAACTGGCAGAGCAACTGACTCTTAATCAGTAGGTTCGAGGTTCGAGTCCTCGAGGGGGCACTTCGAATGGGCTTTCTGGGACCATTTCGCCCGAGCTGTCGCGCTGCGGAAGCTCGGGCTTTTTTGTTGGTCGTGGAAGGTCCAGGGCGATCGGCAACCAATCCGATACCGTCCGGTCGGCAGCGAAAGTTCGAGTGCGGGAGGAGGTCATGCGGAGTTCACCCAGCCGGCAGGTTCTGGTTCTTGTCGCGGGTTTGTCTGTTCTTGCGGCCGCTCAGGCGCGGGGGGAATCCCACTCCCTGCTTTGGGGAGCCTCCGGCGAACGGTGGACCCCGCAAAGCCGTCTGCCAGACTTTTCGATGGCCGGGTATCGACGCGGCGAGGAGCCGTTTCGCGTGCCGGCGTCTCAGATTTCGGTCAAGAGTTTTGGCGCAAAAGGAGACGGCAAAACCGATGACACGGCGGCCTTCCGAAAAGCGATCCAGGCCGGCGCGGGCCAAGTGATCTTTGTGCCCCCGGGCCGCTACGTGCTGAACGGTTTGCTGACTTTGGCCCAGTCGAATACGGTCCTGCGGGGGGCTGGTTCGTCGCGGACGGTGCTGCTTTTCAAGACGCCCGGCACGGCTCTCGATGCCCGCCCCGCTCACACGGACGGGGGCCGTCCGACGAGCAACTGGTCTTGGGCCGGCGGTCTGATCTCGATCGGCGGGCCCAAGCGTCGGTCCGACGTTGCTGTCCGCGTAGCGGCGGAAGCGTCACGCGGCGACCGCGACCTGGAGCTTGCAAAGTGCCCCTACCGACGGGGTGATGACATCGTACTGGTCCTTCATGACGACGAACAGAAGTCGCTGTTGGAATACCTCTATCGCGGGCAACCGGGCAATGTCAGCGGTCTGAAAGGGTGGCGGGTGCGCCAGGTTTTCCGCGTCATGGGAATCGACGGCCGGCGCGTGCGTCTGGACCGTCCCCTGCGGTTCGATGTGCGGCTGAAGTGGCGGCCGGTGGTCGAGCGATTCGTCCCATCGGTCACGGACGTCGGCGTCGAAGGGTTTCGGTTCGAGTTTCCGGCTGAGCCGTACCAAGGCCATTTTCGCGAGGTCGGCTACAACCCGATCGAGATCACGGCAACAGCGGCGCATTGCTG
>JAADHY010000747.1:0-984 GCA_013151585.1 Planctomycetota bacterium | reverse complement strand
GGGCCTTACGTCCGCGGCACCTTCTGCTCGGTGCAGGGAATCCGGCTCGAGGCTGATCCCACCCGCCTCTCGCCGAAGGGGTACGCGGGCCATCACGGCATCTCCCTGTACGCCAACGATTGTCTGGTCACGGACTTCGCGATCCAGACGCGGTTCATCCACGATTTGACGGTGCAGAGCGCCGTCGGGTGTGTCTTCGCACGCGGCCGAGGCGTGGACTTGTGCTTTGACCATCACCGTTGGGCTCCGTACGAGAACTTGTTTACCGACATCGACGCAGGGCGCGGCGGCCGTTTGTTCGCCTCCAGCGGCGGTGGCTTCCGAGGTCACCACACAGCCGGCGGTGAGACTTTCTGGAACATCCGAACCGAGCGCCCGGTGGGCTGGCCAAAGAACCTGGGCATCGATGCTTTGAACCTCGTTGGGGTTCGTGTCGCCGACGCCCGCGAAGCTGTGCCTCGCCTGCCCGAGCCCACGGACTTGACCGGCCGGTGGCTGGAAGCGATTCCCCCCGAGCGGCTGGCACCGCAAAACCTGTACGAAGCAATGCGGGCCCGGCGGCTGAAACGCCGCGCCCCCTTATTGAAACCCTGAGGAACGCAGCATGATCGAAACCTCTGATCGCAAATGGATCGCCTGCTTCGTCGCGGCCTGGCTTGGCGTGGAACTGATCTGTTGCCCTCAAGCGGTGCTCGGCCAAAAGAGCTTGCCGCCATTGGATTCGCTCGTCGTGGGGCGTCCGCCCCGGCACGCTCCACCGCCGCTGCGGCCGCCTTCGAAGGTGACCTTCGACCAACTTGGCAGACGCCAGTTGGCCCGGTGGGGTTTTCTGGACGTTACGGCCGCCCCTTTCCGAGCCGATCCGACGGGGCAGCGCGATTCGACGGCCGCGATCCAGGCCGCCATCGATTTTGCCCGTTTGCATCAACTGGTTTGCTTCTTCCCGTCAGGCGAGTACCGCGTCTCGGATACGCTGGTATGCGA
>JAADHY010000404.1 GCA_013151585.1 Planctomycetota bacterium | reverse complement strand
AACGGAGTGAACGCAACGCGCTAGCGTGCGGTTCCTGCGGCCTACACGCTTGGTCCGGCAACGCGACCGGACGTTAGCGCGTTCCACTCACCCTTCTTCACGCTGCGCACCGGAGGCTAGCGCCTTCCGCTTACTGTTATTGTTTGACAGCGATCGGACAGCCCTCACCCGGCCGCCTTCGGCGGCCACCCTCTCCCGCGCGCGGGAGAGGGGACCGCTCCACTGCGGCCGGATGTCGAAATCGCAAAGTGTCTCCTGCCGCCATCCATTTCGAGTATGGTGGCGACCGAGCAGTTTTCTGGTTTGCCTCGCGGTCATTCCGGCAGCCGAGCGGAAGGCGTGGCACGCAGCAACTGTTCGCTGAGGCCGCGTTCATTGATGAGGCCCACCACCCGCGATCCGTCACAGACGACACCATGCAGCACGCCCTTTTCTCGGAGCAACGTCAGAACCTCCAGCTTGCTGCTGCGGACATCGAGCTGGGGCATCCGGCGGATCAACGCCGAAAGAGGTTTCTTGCTGATAGCGACGTCGGCGATTCGCACGTAACCGTACCAATCTGCTTCGCTGCCCGCTCGCCGGAGGATCACGCTGGGCGTAGCATAGCGACGGCCGAATTGCAGGACCTCCTCTTTCGAGACGTCGTCTTCCAGCCCGAGCACTCGGTCCAGCGGTGTGATGGATTGGACGACCGGTTCGGCGGCCGTGTGCAGCACTCCGTACGCCATGCGTCGTTGGATGTCGGTCAGGATGCCGTGTTCGTGGCCCTCGCTCAGCACCTGGACCAAGCGCTTGCGTCCGAGCACCAGCTCGGCGTTTTGCGCCGACCCTCCGCGACGTTCCAGCAGCCGCGTGATGGCGATCAACGGTAAGCTGACCGGAAGAAACAGGAAGAAAAAGAGCTCGAACGCAGCGGAATCTTTGCGGAGCAGACTGTTCGGAGCCCGAAAGTATAGGTTCTTCGGCATCAGCTCGCCGAACACAAAAACCACCGGCGAGACCAGCAGCGTGGAAATAATCTCAACGGACGGTACGTTTCCGGCTGCGACCACCGTGGCGCCGATGCCGATGGCGACCGTGGTCAGGTAATTGGCCAGATTGTTTCCGATAAGCGTCGTCGCTAGAAAGTAAGGCGGGTTGCGTGCAAAACGCAAGACCCGAGCGGCCGCTCGGTCACCGCGATGAGCTTCAATGTTCAGTCGCACGAAACTGACGCGGTAGAATCCCGTTTCCGCTCCGCTGAAAAACGCCGACAAGCGCAGTCCCAGCAGGAACAGCGCCACAGCCCCAATGAAATCCAGCCAGGCGATGGTTCCCATCGATCCTTCGCTTCCGTCAGTTAGGCTTGGTCACCATCGTTTCGCGACGGCCTTTGTGGTCCGTCGTCTTCGGCCCGAGACAGCTCGACGCGGATCTGTCCCCGCCGCGAAACTTCGATCACTCGAATCCGATAGCCCTGCCATGTGCACTCGTCGCCGACCTGCGGCAGATGTTCCAGCCGGTCCGACACCAATCCCGCTACGGTGACCGATTCATCTTCTTCTGGCTCGTACGAAAGGCCCAGCCGCTTGGCGAGATACCGCAGCGTCGTGATCCCCTCGACCTGGTAGCGACCGGGGGCGATCGCGACCACCGGCTCCCGGTGCAAGAGCCGTTTGGCGCGGCTGGCGTCGGGGGCCAGGACCGTGTCGAGGATGTCGTTTTCGGTCACCAATCCGATCGTCTCGCCGAATTCGTTGACCACAGCGGCGGCGCTGCAAAAGGACTGGCGCATCAACTGTAAAGCGTACGCCACATGAGCGCACCACGGAACCACGACCGCTTCTTCAGCCGACTCTTCGACGTGCTGTTCCGGGACGTCACTCAGCTCGGCCAGCACCAGCACGTGGTCGAAGTCTTCGGAACCATCTTGACTGATGGCGACGTACTCGGTCTGCGGATCGACCTGCTGCTGTAAATCCACTCGACGGATCGGAGGCGACAGCGTCACATACGATCCACGCGGTCGCATCACTTCCTCCACCGTCATTTCGGACAGGTCCAGGATGTTGTGAAGCACTCGACGTTCCTGCTCGATCACGTCGTGGCTCAGCCGCAAATTCTCAACGGCTTTTTCCAAGTCTTCAAAGTCCAGCGCTCGCTCGCGGCCGATGTGCGGCCAGAACGCCCGTCGCAGCGTCACCGTCACGCGCTGGAAAAAAGGAGCCACCGGATCGAACAACCGGACGGCTACCGACAATGGCCAACTCAAGATCGGAGCCAGCGGCCGTCGGAACGCCACGGCGACGCTTTTCGGCAGAACCTCCCCAAACAGCACGATGCCCACAAAGCTCGCCACGGCGAACAGCCCGGCCCAACCGTGTCGCTCCATCTGGATCAACTGTTGAGCGAGGGCAACGCTGGTGGCGAAATAGGTCAGATTGACCAGCAGATTCCAGAACAGGATGGCCGTCAGCAGTCGATCCGGATTGGAAAGCAGCCGCGTCGCCAACCGTTCGCCCCGGCGCCCGATGCGAAACTGACGCAATTCTTCGTGCGTCAGAGAGAACAAGGCCGTCTCACTCGACGAGAACAGCCCCGACGCTCCGACCAAGCAGATCATCGCCACCAGTCCGAGCGGCCACCATGGCGCACCAGCCGACCCGCTCGCGCCCAAAACGAGCCCGTGGGCCGAATGAGGTAGGAACCCGGTGGCGCCGGTAAACCCTCGTACCCAACCCACCTCGGCCAGCCCGATCCCGAATAAGCTTGCGTCCATGATCGTGCGTCCGTCTTCCCCACCGTGCTGGAGCCGATGGCACAAGCGGCGTCTTCCCGTTTCCTCTCCGCTGAAGCTTCCGGAGATTTGGGGCGCCCACCAGACGCGCCGTCTCTTGGGCCCGCTGTCCTCCGCCGTCAAATTCAGCCTTTGTCGAGCGTCGTGCGGCCTAGCGCAACGTCAAACTCGCTCACCGCTGGCACCAGCATGGCAAGCGTCGCAAAGCCGTACGCACACGCGATGGCCAGACACACGCCCAACGTTCCCTGCAGCAAGAACTCCGTAATGGCGTAAAACGTCAGGAAGGGAAGCAAACCGGCCGACAACGTCAACGCCGCCGACGGGTTCTTGCGAGTCAACGACGCATAAAGACCGATGCTGCCCACGCCAATGAAGACGATGAAACTCTGAAACTGGATGAAAAACGACGACCGAGCTTCCACTAGCAACATCATGAAGACGAAGATCCCGACGAACAAGAAAAACAGCGTTCCCAGACTGTTGCCAATGGCCGACCGCGAACTGTCGAAACTCAGCCCCGAATGCAGGCCCAACATCGCTGCGAAAACCACCAGCACCGCGAATCCCAGGACAATGTAAACGAAGCTTTCCCAGGAAAACGTCCCTTGCCAGGCATAGTAGGCTGCCAGCAGCAACGGGATCGCGATCAATTCTTTGGTGTTGTAGAAAGTCCCCCCGAGCTTGCCGTAAATGAACTCTTTCGCTGTGATGTTTGTCGCCAGCAATAGCTCCAGCGTCCGGCCATCCCGCTCGGAGGTCAACGCCGTCACGGCCTGCGCGTTGATCAGCGTGAGGCTGAGCAAACTGAGCAGCACGATGGCGAAGCCGACCGGCGAAATCATCCCTAGGACCAACTCGCCCGCCCCAGCAGACCGCATTAGGTACGCGACGACGCCCAGAGCCAATACGTAATACGCCAATTTGATGAAAAAAACCCGGCGACCGTAAGCCCGCGTGCAGATCTCTCGCCAGATGATGGGGTTGTTCCAGATGTGCCGCGCTCGAGCTCGTTGCACCGCGTCCGTCTCAGAATCCGTCTCTTTCGGAGCTTCATGGACCGCTTGGGACGGGTTCCATACCCGCAGGCGCGCGATCGCGACCGCATTCAGCGCCGCCCCGATCGCGAGCAGCACCGCCACGCACCCGAGCGCTGTTTGAGCGAAATGGGCTGCCCCCCCAGAACCGCTCAGCGGAGCTAGAATCGCCAGCATGGCCC
>JAADHY010000670.1 GCA_013151585.1 Planctomycetota bacterium | reverse complement strand
TCCTCCGCGGGCAAGAGATGTCGCCACAAAAAGGCCTGCATGCGGTCTTCGGCGGGCACCGCTTCGTGAACCACTTCCTGGTTGCCGATCTTCGCGGTTCCGATCACGGTGAACTTGACCGGCTGCTCGGTTTCGGTGAGCGTGGTTTTGATCACGATCCTGGCGGTGCTCTTGTTGGCCCCCAAGGTGGCGCCGGTCGATTGAAACCCTTCGGGCAGGTCTTTGAAGGCCAGTTTGATCGGTCCGGTGTAGCCGTCTTTGCGGAGAGCGAACACTGTCAGAGCCACAGCGTTCTTGCTGCGCATGATCGCTCGTGAGGGAACAACCCGCAAAGCAAAGTCGGGCCGCGGATGACTGATCCGCAGCCGGTAAGCGTAGTCCTTGCCCCCGTGTTGCGTTGTATCGCCGAGGTGGACGTAATACTTGCCGTTGGCGGGAAGCTTCACCATGAGGTAGGAGTCGGCATGATGGGTATTCATGCCGGATCCAGCATCATGGTGATCGTCGTTCAGGGCGATCACTTTATGATCGGCCGTGGTGACTTTCACGAACGAGTCGAGTGGAGAACCGAGCCGGCGGGCGTGCACTTCAACCACGATGGTTTCGCCGGCATGTCCGTCCACCTCGAAAACATCCCAGTCTCCGGGCCGATCGACCCGTCCATTGACAATGACGGGCAGTTTGACCTTCTGGGCTTGGGAGGGTTTATCGTTGGCTTCTTTGTCGAAAGCTTCGGGTAGCGTATCCAGAGCGAAAGGCACATAATTCGAGACGAACTTGCCATTGGTCGCGGCGACCATGTGGATGCCGGGCGACGCGTCCTTCGGGGGTAAAGCAAGCTTCGTCTTTTCCAGGTTCCACCCGTTCACTTCGACTTTCACCGGCTGGCCGACCCGGCCTCCCAGCGGAAAAATGCTGGTCACGAAGGGCAACTCGCCGATGGTAATCCGATAGACAAAGCTCTCACGCCCGCGAAACAGCGCGTCCGTGATCGACAGAACATATTCGCCGTCCTCGGGGACTTCGAAGTAAATGACCGGATCGGGGTTGAAACGGAAGTCGTCGTCGTAAGCGAGCTCGTTTCCGTTAGCGTCGGTGAGCTTCAAGACCGGCTGGAACCAACCGGGCACGGCGTCCGCAACGTAAGGGATCAGAGCCCGGGCCTTGACGGAGATAACCAAACGCTGTCCTTTCAGCGCGTGAAAGCGATACCGGTTGATTTCGCCGGAAGCGATCTGGCCATTCATCGTGCAAGGCACGTTGATTCGCAGTTCCTCTTCTTCCGGCGGTCGTTTTCGCTGGGCGAGATATTCTTTCCCGAGCACGGGCTTCCGAGCGGTTTTCATCGGCTTGCGGGCGACTTCCGGGACCTGGCCGACGTAAAACGGGAGCGGATTGGAGATGCCTCGCTTGGTGATCACCCGGATCTCGCGCCGACCCGGTTTGGCGTCCGGATCAATCGTGACTTCGGCGAAAACCAGCTCGCGGTGGGAACGCACCGCCGGAGTGCGTTCGTCCTCGGCGAAGATCATCTGGATGCGTTTAATCAGGTTCCGCTTCGCCACTTCTTCCTCAGGCAAGGAAGAGTCGGCCGCCGCTTGGCTCCCGTTTTGTGGACCGATGGGCGCGGGAAACTCCCACCAGGCCATCTTGGCGATCATGGCCTCGCTCAGTTTGGCTTTGACCTTCTTATTCTGCAGTTCTCTCAGTTGCTGCCGGAGCAAAGACAGCTCCTGGTTGTTCATCACCCGGAAGTAGTCGACCAGCCGAACGGAAACCCCCTCACCGGTCACAACCAGGCCGGAGGCATAAAGGAGTCCCTGTCCGCCCAATCGGATCGGAAAGGTGGTGCCCTGCTGACCCCCGGCCGGATAGACGTAGCCGATGTATTGGTTCTGCGCCCAGGCCGAAGAAACACCGGCCAGAAGGATGGCCAGCCCCAAGATCGAAAGCTTGATCACTTTGCTCATCGGTCTTTCCATTCTCTTCATGTTCGGCACCGCCAAATCGACATCCGAGCCGTCCAGGCCGGTGCGAAGACTCCGCCGCGTCGGGCCGCCTTCGCGCCGGCCGATCGCCCTTCAACAACAACCGATTACCACGATTCTCAAATGAGCTCTTCCAGAAGCCCCGCGGACTTCATCCCTTCCCGTTCGGTATCCAAAACGCGGGCATCGAATCCCAAGGGGTGCGGCAATTGAGCCGATGGGTCGATCCCCGCCAACAGGTAGAATGTGCCGAGCAGGTCGGCGGGATAGACAGGTCGTTCCTTCACGTCGTTGCCCTTGTCGTCCGAGGCTCCGACCACCCGTCCGCCTTTGAATCCGCCTCCGGCTACCAGCACCGTGAAGACGCGGCCCCAATGGTGACGCCCGCCGTTCCACGGCGGCTCCCAGGAGACTTTCGGAGTCCGGCCGAACTCGCCGGTGCACCAGACCAGAGTGGTATCCAGCAGTCCGCGCTGATCCAAATCTTCGATCAGAGCGGCCAGTCCCTGGTCCAGCATGGGACACTGCCGCTTCATGGTGGCGAAGTGGTTCGCGTGCGTGTCCCAACCGCCGGGAAAGCTGATGGTGACGTATGGCACACCTGCTTCGACCATGCGCCGCGCCGCCAGACATTCTTGTCCGAACGTGTTCCGGCCGTAGTGATCCCGGAGTGCCTTCGGTTCGTCGCTCAGATCAAAGACTTCTCGGCCTTTGCCCAGGATCAACCCGTAGGCTCTTTCCCTAGCCGCCTCGACAGCCTCAACGTCCGGGACGTCGGCCAAGCCGTAGCCCAGAATGTTGATCTTGTCGAGCAACTCGCGGCGGGCTCGCTGCCGAGCATCGCTGATCCCGCGGTTAACGATTCCCTGAACCTCGAAGCGAGACGCATTCGGGTCGCCTCCCGTGGCAAAGGGCTTGTAGGCCGGTCCCAAGAACCCCTCTTCCGAAAAACGTCCGGCTCCGCGTAGCATGACGATGTACGGCGGAAGCAGTCCTTTGTACTCGTCCTTCTTGAAGAACGTGAAGATGGCCCCCACGCTGGGATAAGCCAACCGCCCACCGGGCTTGTGACCGGTCTGCATCAAATAGGCGGCCGTCTCGTGTCCAAAAATGCCGTGCGTCATGCCGCGGATGAGCGAGTACTTGTCGGCCTGCTTGGCCAGTTCCGGAAACAGGGCGGCCAGTTCGATTCCGTCCACTTTCGTCGGGATGACTCGGTCAAATTCGCCTGTGTAATCGTAGCCCGAGCGTGGTTTCGGGTCCCAGGTGTCGTTGTGCGACATGCCGCCCCACAAGAAGATTTGGATCACGGATTTGATTCCCCGCTTCTTCTTGCTCTTGAGTTTGCTCTTGGCGGCTTCGTCTCGGGCGGTTTTTTCTTCGGCCAGTTTCTGCTCGGGGGTCTTCTTCGGTTCGGCTGCGAAAACGCGGGCGGTGAGGCTGCTGGCGGCAACGACACCGGCTGCACCGCGCAATCCCCGTTGAAGGGCCTCACGTCGAGAAACCTGCTGGTCCTTGTTGGAGTCGTGGCTGGTAGTCATCTCTTCGTCCTCCTTTTGTTCGGCCTGCGAGAAAACCGGCTGCTTTTTTCCATCTCCCGTCCCTGGAAAAACGGTTAATGTCGGAGCAGGAATTCGGGACTATTAATCAACGCCCAGGCCAGATCGATCCAGACATCGCGTCCCTTGACGACTCCCGCCTTGGCGTGCTGTTCCGCCGCTTTCACCTCCGCTTCCGTCGGGAATCGCGAGAGAATCGTCAGGTAAAGTTTTTCTGCAATTTCGTGCGGCTTGCCGCTCGAGATGATGGCCCGAATCTTCGGGCTGTTTTGCAGCTTACTTTGGATCGCGGCCGAGTTGAGCATGTAGAGCCATTGGCGCGAAGCCAGCTCGTTGACCCGTTCGCTTTCCAACCCGGTGGCCCGCGCCGATCGTCCGAAGAGCGTCAGGAAGGAACTGGTGATGCTGCCGTCGGCGATCGCCACCGCGGGCATGCCCTTCGGGATGTACGTGAAGGGCTCGGGAACGGGCTCGTGTAAAGGTCGGTGGTGCCCGTGATCTGGTTCAGCGCGTCGGCCAGCACTTCCGCTTCGACGCGACGCATCAAGTAGTTCGCGAAGCAAGCGCGGGCCTCCGGCGTTTTCTTTCGCGGGATCGGGGAGAGCTGATAAGTGGTCGAGGTCAGAATCAGACGCTTCAAGGATTTCAAGTCATAACGGTTCCGGACCAGTTCTTGCTGGAGGTACGCCAGCAATTCCGGAATGCTCGGCGGGTTATCCTCCCGAATATCGTCCGGCTCGTGAATGATGCCTCGTCCCATGATCCACGCCCACGTCCGGTTGACGATGGCCTTGGTGAACCAGGGATTCTCCGGCCGGATCAGCCAGTCAGCGAAGACCTCTCTCGGGTCCCGATCCGGCGGAATGGTGACCTTCGTGCCATCCGGAAAGACGGCCGTCAGCGGGCCGTTCTCCTTGATCGGTTTGGGCAGAGTCTGGGGGATTTGATTCGTGACGGCCACGGACTTCGCCACCGCATCCTGTCCTGGTGCGACGCTGCCGGGCACGGCCGTCGCTTTCAACGGATCCCAAAAGACGATCTCCTCCTTCCATTCGCTGGTTGGTTTGTAGCCGACCTGCGAGAAGAAGGCTGCCATGCCCTTGCGCCGCTGTTCCGGCCAGAAATCGATCCGCGTGCCCATCAAGGCGAGCCCGACGGCGGCCGCGATCCCCTCGGGCGTTCGGTTCTGGATCGCGCGATAAAAGTTGACCGGCCCGACTCGGAAATTGCTCCCGCTGGAAGTCAGCAGCTCCCGCGCGAACTGGTCATACGGCTTGTTCTGGGCGATCGACTCCCACACCCAACGGTGGTAAGCCTGAGCCGCATTCGGCCATAGCTTCACGGGAAACTCGGCCTTGATTCGAAGAATGTCCGCCCATTTCATCGCCCAGTAATCGACATGCGCGGATGTGTCGAGCAGTCGGTCGATCAAAGCGACCCGCTTG
>JAADHY010000691.1 GCA_013151585.1 Planctomycetota bacterium | reverse complement strand
CCAGGTTGTTCGGGCGTAGCGTCTCAGCCTGCTCGAAAGCCTCCAGCGCCCGCCGGTATTCTTTTTTCTGTCGGAGCGATTCGCCACGCAATTGATAGACCTCGAACGCCTCAGGCCCCGGATCGTCGATCTGGTCCAGTTCCTGGAGGGCCTGATCCGGCAAGTCGAGCAGCAGGTATCCGTGAGCGGCTTCCAGGTGTCTTCGGCGGCGTTTTTCGGGATAGAACGTCATGGTGTTGCCCCCCATCGTCGTCCGAGCGGCCAACTGTCGTGGTCGCGCGAGACGGGCTGCCGCAACGCCCAGCCCTCTGACCGGCGGCGACCGTGGGATCGGATGGCTGGCCGGCGCCGGTCGAGCCTGAGCGGCTGTGCGCGAAAGTCCGGCCGTATTCCCGCATCAAAAGGGTTGCCTTGATCGGGCGCAGAACATTATAGTTTTAGAGGGATGCGAGCCGAACCAAGAAAGGGGGAGCATCCTCAGTATAGGACGGAGAGATGGCAGAGTGGCCGAATGCGCCGGTTTGCTAAACCGGTAGGGGGCGAAAGCTCCCTCACGGGTTCGAATCCCGTTCTCTCCGCTTCGTGATTCGGGCCGCGAAACGGCGAGGGAGCGCCGGTACGCGGCTTTTTTTGATCCGGCCGGATGTTTCGCCAAGGACACCATCGGATCGGCAAGGTCCTCGGGAGGATCAGCCTCGGGCGGCAAGAGACAGAGGATGTGCCGGAACACCTCAGTCTGCCGCGCCGGGGGGCCGATCGAAGGCTCGGTTCCGGAATCAGGCGGTGGTGGAAGAGCCCACCGGCGCGAGGGGGTCGAATCGACATGTCGCTTTGTCTGTTGCCGATTGACGAAGGACCTCCGATTCGCCTGGACCAGACGATCATTTTGATCGGCCGGCATCCGAGCTGCGACGTCGTGCTCTCCCAGAGCTTGAAAGTCTCTCGCAAACACTGTTGCCTCGTCCAAGTCAGCGGCCGGTGCGTCATTCGCGATCTGGGCAGTCTGAACGGGGTCTGGGTCAACGGTCGGCGGATCGAACGGGAAGCTGTCTTGAAGGTCGGCGACGAAGTTCGGATCGCCGACGTAGCTTACGTTGTCCAAGAGCTGGCCGGCGCGGAAGCGGACCAAGAGGCTGCGGAACAAAAGGCCACAGAACCGGCCGATTCGGCAGATTACCCGATCCCCATCGATAGTGCCGCCGAACTGGTCGACTTGTCCGGTGAGCTGTCGCCGGTTCCTGTCCCGGAGGACCGCCCGGTCTCCCAGCCGGAAACTCCGTCCGAAGGCCCGCTCGAATCCGACGACGATTTGCTCCTGCCCGCCGACATCGATCTGAAAAGTTCCGGAGACGCCTTGCCATTGGCTGATGATTGAGGTCGCGCACGAAGTCTTTCCCCTCGACCAGGCTGACCACCGGGCGTCTCGACTCATCCCGATTGCCCCCGAAGCGTGCGAGAAACGCTTGCAAGAAAGCAGAACGCCGCCACTCCCCCGACATTGCTCCCAAACGACCGATGCCTTAGCCTGTAGGGAACGAGTCGTAGAGAGAAACGGTTTCAGTTGCAGGGCGGAGGCGGACAGTCTTCGCTGCGTTGAGGCAGAGCTGGTATGACTGACACACCGGAGAAACCCCGAGCCGCAAGCCGCGAGCTGGATGCGCGAGAACGCGAAGCCCAAGCGATCAAAGGCCTCGCGACAGCCTATACGCGCATGCGCGAGGAAATCGGCAAAGTCATTATCGGCCAGCGCGAGACGGTCGATCAGCTTTTGATTTCGCTTTTCAGCCGCGGGCATTGTCTTCTGGTCGGCGTGCCGGGACTGGCGAAAACGTTGCTGGTCAGCACGATCGCGCGGATTCTCCACCTGTCGTTTCGTCGGATTCAGTTCACCCCCGACTTGATGCCGTCGGACATCACAGGGACCGACGTGCTTCAGGACGATCCGGAGACAGGCCGGCGGACCTTTCAGTTCATGCAGGGGCCGCTTTTCACGAACGTCTTGCTCGCGGACGAGATCAACCGAACGCCTCCCAAGACCCAAGCCGCCTTGTTGGAAGCCATGCAGGAACGACACGTGACGGTCGGCTCCAGCACCTATCGGCTCCCCAACCCCTTCTTCGTCCTGGCCACGCAAAACCCGATCGAGCAGGAAGGCACTTACCCGCTTCCCGAAGCCCAACTCGATCGGTTCATGTTCAACATCGTTGTGAACTACCCCAGCAGTGCGGAAGAGCTCCGGATTCTCAAACAAACCACGGGCGGAGAAGAGCCCGATTTGGCCCCGGTTCTGACCGGTCGGCAGATTCTCGCCTTGCAGGAAGTCGTTCGCAAAGTCCCGGTTGCCGAGCACGTGTTCGTGTACGCCCGGGATCTGGTGCGAGCAACCCGCCCCGACGAACCAGGGGCGCCGGACTTCGTGAAAGAGTACATCTCGTGGGGCGCCGGGCCGCGCGCGGGCCAGTACTTGATCATCGGAGCCAAAGCCCGGGCCATTTTAGAGGGGCGATTCCACGTCACGACTGACGATGTTCGCGCGATCGCCCATCCCGTCCTGCGTCACCGCATTGTCACGACTTTCCGCGCTGACAGCGAGAACATCTCGCCCGACGATATCGTCGACATGCTGCTGAAAAAAGTGCCCGTCGAAATCGAGAAGCGGGCCGAGCGTCTCGTGCGGAAGTGAGCAGACGGATCGGACAGATCCGGAGGCAAACAGTAGCAACGCTAGCGCCAACGCCACCTCAGTCCCGTCGGCCGTTCACCATGGCGTTTCCATCATATTGACGATGCGGCGAGCCAAGCCGTCGACGGCTTGCTGCATGGCGGTGGCGTAAGACTGGCCGATTTCGGGCGAGAATTGGGAATGGGCAATGAGCTGGACTGTGGAAGGCTCCAGTGGCACCTGCTGCTGCGCCAGGACCCGCCCCGTACGCAGGTCTCGCCAAGTCACCTCGACGGCCAAGGACAGTTGCAGCTCACGGGGATCGTCGTTCGCTGTTTCACCCAGCACGTCTTTGCGGACATCCACGATGCGTCCTGTCAGCTCGGTGTCCGCCCAGGGGCGGTCAACGAGTCGGAACGGCGTGCGTTTCTGGATTTCCTTCTGAACGGCCTCGGTGAGTTGCAGTTCGATCCCCCGCCGGAAGCTGTCGGATTGAAAGACTGGGACGTAAACGCTGCGGACCTCAGCCGGAAACCCATTGCCGACGACATAGCCGCAGCCGGGAAACGCGGTTACTGTCGGCAGCGCCACCAGCGCGATGATCCGCGCGATCACCGTTGGAGTCAGCCGCCCGCAACGGCCAGTCTTCAAGCGGAATAATGGTTTCCGATTCATCCCGACAGCCTAATGGTTGCAGGTTGATCGTTTCCTTTCGGAGCGTCGTCGGTGGAGCCCGGGACGGGAAGCAAGCGAGGTGCGTGCAGCTTCGGGAGACGTTTCAACGCAGAGTCATTCGGTTCGTCTTCGAGACGGACGCGTCCAATGTCCCCGCTGATTTCTTCAAGAAGCTCGCGGGCCTTTTCTGCATACTTCGACTTGGGATGCTCCTCCAGGATCAAATTGCAATAAACGGCGACCGCCTTCAGCCTTTTCTTGCGGAGGTAGAATTGAACGACGGCCCAATCCCGCTCGGCTTTGGCCTCTTCGATGCGAGCCAGTTCTTGCTTGAGCTGTTCTCGGTCGGGCAGATTCGGGAAAAGTCGAAGCGTCGTCTCTTTGAGCTGCTCGGCCTCCAACAGCTTTTTCGCGTCATATTCCGGCCCTTGATAGGCCATCAGCTTGACGTGCGAGCCGAGCAGAAAAGCCTTCTCCAAGTGCGGGCTTTTCGGGTATTCGTCCCGCAGGATTCCAAACAGATGGTCGGCCTCGGTGTAATGCCCTTTGCGAAGATGATACGTGGCGGCCAACATCAAGGCGTCGTCAGCAAGCGGACCAGTGGGATCGTTCAGCCAGATGGACTTGAGCGTCTGCAGCGCCCGGCCGTTGGTATCGAAAACCGGTCGTGTTCGATCCAGCACGT
>JAADHY010000444.1:2377-6402 GCA_013151585.1 Planctomycetota bacterium | reverse complement strand
CGATCGAGTCGGTTGGGCCAGTCTATCCGAGCCAGTCCAGTCAAGGCTTGGCCCCGCCGAAGCCTCAGCTCCACGGCACGCTGGGACGTCTGCCCGATTTGTCGGAACTGCCAGGCGTCATCAAACGGGCGGACGAGATGGTCGAACCAACGGGCGTCGGTGGGAAGTTGGCCGAGTATCTGCTGGCCGATACCTGGATCGTCGACACGCTGGAGACGGCGATCGAGTTGTCTCAAGGTCGGGGCCGCGGCTGCCGTTTCGTGACGCTGCAGGGTGAGGTGCTTGAACCGGACGGAACGCTTTACGCAGGAACCGAACGGGTCGAGGATGCGGTCGTCTCTCGCAAGACCGAACTGCGGCGGCTTAAACGCGACCTGGAACAGCTCGACCGAGCGATTCAGCAAGAAGAAGACCGACTGGCGGCGCTGGACGATTCCTTGCGACAGTTCAAGCAGTCGCTCGAAGAAGCAGAATCACACAAAAGTCGCTGCCAGGACGAGTACGATCGGCTGCGACGGGATATGGAACGCGCGCAGGAGGAGCAGCAGCAACTCCAAGCCGAGCAGGAAACGATCGAATCGCGGCTGGCCGAGCTAAATCAACAAGAGACGCATTTGCTAGCTCAGCAGGAACAGAAACAGATGGAATTGGCGACGGCCGAAGAGGATGAGCGTCGTTTGCAGGAACGGATCGCCGAGCAGCAGCGCGAGTTGGCGAAGCTGGAGCACCGCGAGCAAGCATGGCAGAACGCCTGCGCTGAGGAAAAACTGAAATTGGCCAAAGAAGAGGAGCGGTTGGCTGGGCTCCGGGAGTCATTCCGGCGACACCAAAGCGACTCGAACGACTGGCACGAGCAATCGGAAGAGGCCGCCCGGCGCTGGCGAGCCGGCTGCGATAAGATCCGAAAAATCGATTTGCATGTCCTCAACACGGCCGCTGCCATGGCCGAGTTGTACTTGGAAAAGGAGCGACTCTCTGAACAGGTGCAGCGATTCGCCGGCCAAAAGGCTGCTCTTCGCCAACGACGGTCCCAACTTCTTGCCGTCGAAAACCAGTTGCGAGAACAGCGCCGCCATTTCGGGGAAGAGCTGCACGCGGCCGAAATCCAAGCCAGGGACCTCCGGCACCAGATCCAGTCCACGCGTAGTCGTATCGAAGAGGAATACCAGATCGCGTTTGAAGAGGTTCTCGAATCGGGAGCCTCAGCCCTTGAAGACTACCTGGCTGAACGTAGGAACCGAAAGTCAGGGGCCGGCAGCAAGTCCACCCAGGCGTCGCCGCAGCAATCGGGGGGCCCCAATTCCGAGAGCGAATTTCCGCCCCCCGCGGAAGACCACGACGGACGGACCGGCAACGCCACGGAGGAAACAGGCTTCTTTGCACCGCCCGACTCAGTCGCTCATGGAACGGACTCTCATGATGGAGACGCCGCTCCTGCCGCAGACGGCACGCCGCCCGAAGCAGAACAGGACCCCGGACGGCAAGACACCGAACAAGCGGCGGCCGACACCACCGACTCGCAGCCGCCGATCTCGGAGGCTCCGGTCCCGCAAGTCACGTTTGAAGACGTTCGCGAGGAACTGGAACGTCGCCTGGCCCGGCTCCGCCGAAAGCTGAAGATGATGGGCAGTGTCAACACGGAGAGCCTGCACGAATTGGAGGAGCTGGAGGAGCGTTACCAGCGGCTTAATCAGCAGCTCGAAGATTTAGTTGAGGCCAAGGCCACGCTCGAGGAAATCGTCCGGCGGATTAATGCCGAGAGCCGGAAGATGTTTCTGGAAACGTTCGAGTCCATCCGCAAGCACTTCCAGGAGCTTTATCGCAAGCTATTCGCTGGCGGCGAGGGGGACATCATTCTGGAAGACCCGAACGACGTGCTGGAATGCGGCATCGACATCGTGGCTCGGCCGCCGGGCAAAGAATTGCGGAGCATCTCGCTTCTCAGCGGCGGCGAAAAGACGTTGACCGCCATCGCCCTGCTATTGGCTATCTTCAAGAGCCGGCCCAGCCCGTTCTGCGTTTTGGACGAAGTAGACGCCGCGTTGGACGAGTCGAACGTCGATCGTTACGCCGCGATCCTCAAAGAGTTCAAACACAAGACGCAGTTCCTGATCGTCACGCACAACAAGCGGACCATGGTCGTCGCCGACACGATGTACGGCATCACCATGCAGCAGTCGGGTGTGTCCAAAAAGATGTCGGTGCGGTTTGAAGACGTGGGAGAGGATGGGGAGATTCTGGTCAATTCGAACTCGACCGCCCGCACCGGCTCGGGAACAGACAGCACGGCGGCGTGAGCTTACCAACAGTAAGCGTCCGCCGAGACTGCTCGGTTTCAGAAACAAGGAGTCGGCAAGGGGTGAGTAGGACATCGATTTTGGAGGGGTGATTTTGGCTTGAGGAAAAGACCTTCTGGCTTGCAACGCGCATCAAGCAAGATGACGTCGTCTGGACCCGCCTAGCTATAGCAGATAAAGCGATCGCACTCGGGCGGTTGGAGCCTCGGAAGGTTTTTTCTGAACCAAGCTGTCATCGCCGAGCACTTTAGTAGTGCCGCAGAGCAAAAATTGGACGACCGAAGCAAAAGAAAAATGGTCCACTTTTCACTGGCCGTGTTGACTTCTGCGTTGGCTGGTGAAGGGGCCAGCGCGATCGAGACGGCGAATCGGAACGCGACCAAGGCGGCACGGAAAGTCCTTGCTCAGCTTCACGATCTGTCCAGTCGGCCTGACTACCCACTCGTATGTGGGCATCTGGCCGGCGGAGCGGTCTTGCCGTCGATTTTGCACAAGCAAGCGCGCGGCTATCATCGTTACATCGCTTGGCCGTGCGCCGAAGGATTCGACATCGCGAAGCTGCACACACCAAGGAGTGAGGAATACCGCAACTTTCAGGCAATCATGGATCGTTGGGCGGAGGGACTGGGGGTGAGCTGCGAGCGGCCGACGTGGCCGCGCTCTGGCGACCGTACAACGAAGCGACCAACTCGCCCACGCAGCGGTGCCGACGGCCGGCCAGAATTTAAACGCCTCTGTCGCTGCACCTTTTGTTTTGTCAACAAGACAAAAACCAACTACTTGCTCTGGGGCTACAACGTGAAAATGCCATGAAAGAATGCTTTGAACATGGCTCATGACCCCGGCGGTGAGCAAGTTGGCATCGTCGGCTACACGATGAACTGGGACTCCGGGCCGGTTAAGCAGCCGACCCACTCATACCCGAAAAAGGTGTTTAAGTGCGTCGAGTTCAACGTGCCGATTGACAATAGATGCACTCCCACCTGGCATCACGCGCGACTGCGATTACGGTCCGAAGTTCCGCTGGATGTGGGACGATCTGCTGTACGCCTCGTTCTTGATGAGCGGGGACCGGCTGAGCGGTCCGTACAAACGTAGCACGTCGGAAAGCGTCCGCGCCTTATGCAATGACGCGGCCTCGCTGCCCTTGCTCGGCCACAGTATGATGGCCGTTCTGTTTTGCACCCCACTTCGTGGTGGACGTTGGCAGCGTCGGCTGCCCTCCGAAACTCCGCCAGGTATTCGACCGAAGCTGACCGCTTCTACCGCTGCGGCTGGTCCTCGACATCCGCTTCGTTCTACAACCGGTCCACTCCCAATGCCGTTCGCATCTCGTCGATGCTGTTTTCGCTGCCGTCGAGTTTTAAGCCAGAGTGTTCGACGCGGTGGAGCAGGTCGGCGGGTGGGCGGAAGCGGCGGCCGCCGATGGGCGACCAGGCGGCGTAGTCACCGTTGCCCCACATCAGGTAAGCCGTGTTGATCGCCAAGTGATGATGCAGCACGACGTCGCGCAATACCAAGTAGTTGAGTGTGAGCAGCTCTCGTGCACGGGTTTGGTCAACGGAATTTCGATCGGCTTTCGCCTGCTCGGCGATGCGACTGAGCGTGATTTGTAGGTCGGCGAAGTTCAGTCCTGTGCGAAGAAACGCGATGCGGTCGCGAACAAGCCGGTTGTCGCCAGCCGCCCGGTCCGCTTCGGCGAGCAGCGAGCGGAGCTTGCAGATGAGG
>JAADHY010000444.1:0-2365 GCA_013151585.1 Planctomycetota bacterium | reverse complement strand
GCTTCGGCCGACTCGCCCGCTGTGGCCGACTGGATCGTGAGGAAGTAGCGTTTGATCGGTTCGGCCGCCGGGCCGAACCCGCTGCGGCAATAATCGCCGATGATCTCGGCAGCCGATAGGTACGGGTCCCAGTTCAGCCGGGCGGCGGCGTAGTAGTTCAGCCCGTGCACGGACCAGTTGTGGATGATGGAGTCGAAGTCGGTGGCGAGCATGCCGTGATCGGCCAGGAACCGCATCGTATCGGCCAGTCGCTGGACCATGACGATCGGCAACCCAGTCCGTCGGCCCGCCAGTAGGATGTTCGGCCGCCAGAAGATGCGCTTCACACCAGCCCGTTGCCAGCCGAGCCAGCCGTCAGGTGTGCTCGGCACATAGCGCACAACCAGGTTGGCATGTAGCTTCCGCCGCACCGGCGGGTGCTGGTAAGCACTGTAGGCGTCAACGAGGAACAGCACATGCGGATGCACCTGGGTAACACGCTCCGCCACGCTGTTCCAGTAGTAGACGTAACGGTCGGTAAGCGAGACGTAGTCGATCACCTTGCGTTTCGGCTCACCGACCTTCTGGAAGATGGTCAGCCGGATTTTCGGCCCCTCGGGCGGGTCCAGCCGCTTGCAGTTGGGGCACAGGCAGAAACTGGAATAGCCCCCGTCGTTTGGGCTCAGCGAGAAGCAGGTGCGTGACGGGTCGCGGTTCACCTCTTCGATGATCGTCCGAGCGACGTGCTCGATCAGCCCCTTGTTCGAAACGCAAAGCCGGAACCGGTCGCCGGCCCGGCTCTGGTCCCGCGTGCCGTCCGCTTGCAGCGCGAACCACTCCGGATGCTCCTTGCCGTACTGTTCCCAGCCGCCTTTGAGCCCACAGGCGGCATGGCCGCCATGGATGCCGAGCGAGCCGCCGAGTCGCTGCCAAGCAGACCATTCGACCGCCGGCTCAGCCGCCATTGCCGCCCGACGCGCTGACAGCCACGACTCCTTCGATATCCCCAGCCGCTCCAGGCCGATCTCGACGCGCGGCTTCAAGCCCTGGAACCGGATATGCCGCTGGCCGATCTTCGGGGTATAGCGCACATCGAGCGGCCCGACAGCAACGGTCGAACGCTTCGGCACCACCTTGCCCAGCCGGCCCGGCCAAAGGTACCGGCAGCCTAATTCTTCCAGGAAACAAATCACCGCATGCCGCGTAGCGTACGGGTCAGCCGCCGTGCGTGGCCCGAGCAATGCCAACACATTGCCCTGGCTCTTGACCAACACACCACCTGGCCCGAGGTCGTCGGGGGGCAGCCCGAGTCGTCTCGCCAGCTCGCCCTCGCCGACCAGCACAAACGCCTCAATGCCATCGGGCACTTTGCCCGGCTCGGGCACGAGCCCATTCGACTCGACCCGGACATCCCCCAGTTCATCCTCACGTCTGATCCGCAACCTCGCCCCGCTCATCTTTGCCAGATGCTCAGCAAGCAACCTGGCCGCCGCCAGCTCAATGCGGCTCGCCACTCCTTTCCGCGGCACAACGATCACGGCCCGGGCTTGACCACCTTCTATCAGCCTAACCTGCGCCGCCTCCAGGCGTGGCTCCCCGGGTACGGCGAAGGACGTGGCCAACGTTATTGGCGCCGACGCCAAAACAGCTCCGACCAGAGCTGCAAGTCGGCCGCCACGTCCAAACCTCCAGCTTGCATTACTCACGATAACTGCCCTCAAAAAGCCAAGCAGCTTGATTGGGATGCGACAGCTACGCAATCTACTAACACAGCATTGGCCCTCGATGCAACAGTCTCCTAGGCTTGGAGTCTATGCAAGTTTTGAGCGGTGTCCCATGGCGGCCCGGCCGGCCTAAGGAAGAGCTGCGGCCATTGCCGCCTCCTGGCAGAAGAGTTCTGATCTCATCCTTGAAAATTCGGTGGTAGCCGCCGAATTTTCAAGGTACAATTTTCTCGGGCCTCCCGTCTGCAGCCGAATGATTGCTGAGTGCTGAGTGGCCAGTCTGACAAACCCGTATGCGGTTTGATTCGGCCCATGCTGGAGTTCGTGAGCGCCCATTGCCGCCCAAAAGGAGAACCTGATGCCGCGAATGATACCGCGTAGTGCTCACGTGCAGCGAGTGTCGCGGCTGCTAAGAGCATATCCTGTCGTTGCCATCGTTGGCGCACGACAAGTTGGTAAGACGACTCTGGCCGATCAAATCGCGTCGAAGTGGAGTGGGCCAGTACACCGGTTCGATCTAGAAGACCCTCGCGACTTGGCCCGGCTGGCCGATCCGATGCTCGCACTGGCGGACCTCAAGGGGTTGATTGTACTGGATGAAATTCAGCGTCTGCCCGAGCTGTTCCCGGTGCTGCGCGTGCTGGCGGATCGTCGGCCGCGGC
>JAADHY010000108.1 GCA_013151585.1 Planctomycetota bacterium | reverse complement strand
GAGCCGAGCGCCTTCCGTTTCGTGTTTGATACCGATCGGAGAGCCCTCACCCGGCCGCCTTCGGCGGCCACCCTCTCCCGCACGCGGGAGACTGGACCGGTCCACTGCGGCCGGATGTCGAAATCACAAAGTGCGTCGTGCGCCGCCTCGTCGCCGCGTCGCGTCGTCGAAAGGTCCGTCTCGCCACTCTACTCGACGTCCCGAAGACGGTCGAGGTCTTTCTTGCGACCAATGACCAAAAGAATCTGCGAGCTGGTTAACTGAAATCGCCCGTCGGGAAACAGTTTCAGCTCGCCGGAAAGTGCATCCTTCACGCCGATGACCCACACGTCAAACTTGCTGCGGATCGCAACGTCGGACAACGTTTGCTCGCTCCAGGAATCCGGCACCGCAATCTCCACAAGGCTGTAATCGGGATCGATCGGCAAGAAGTCCAGGACGTTGGGCCATGTCATCCGGTCGGCCAGTTCGATGGCCACTTCGATCTCCGGAAAGATCACCCGCTCCACTCCAAGATGTTTGAGCAACCGGGCATGCTCTTGGTTCAGTCCCTTGACAATGATGCGTCGCGCTTTCAGCTCTTTGACATGCAGAGCTGCCAACAGAGACGGAATGATCGTGCCGCCCAAACTGATGACGACGGCGTCTGCCTTTGGAATGGAGAGCTGTTCCAGCGAGGCGCGCTCCGTCGCATCCGCGATGACCGCCTCGAACAGCACGTCCTTCAGCTCTTCCACCAATTCCTTTTTCAAGTCCACTCCAGTGACCCGGCAGCCGTTTTCGCTCAACTTCCGGGCTAGCGTTCCGCCGAACGTTCCGAGTCCGAGCACGATGAAGTGTTTGACCTGTGGCATGGTGGAGAATATCCCGCTCTTGGTCGCCTGTAAATAACACGAATGCAGCCGTCGCGCGAACCAACCGCGATCCGGTACAGCTCACCCCCAAGAACCGTCTTCGGCGGAATCTGGAGCCGCTGCCGCTATCCGATCAAAGGCTGTTCCTCCGGCATCGCAATCGGCTCGACTCGCTCGCTGCGCGAGATCGCAACAAAAACGGAGATCGGCCCCAGCCGTCCGAGCAGCATCAGCGCCATAATAACGAACCGGCCGCCCAGGGTCAGGTGAGGGGTGATGCCCGTGCTCAGTCCAACGGTGCCTAGGGCCGAGGTAACCTCGAAAGCGGCGTCCAAAAAAATTCCCGACGTTTGACGGTGAGGCACAGAGGCCTGCTCCAGCGCCAAAAGGCTGGTCAAACCGGCGACCAGAACGACCGCGAACAAAAACGCCGTCACAATCGCTCGGTCAAACGCCTCTTCCGGAATTGTCCGGCGAAAGACATTCACTTGTCGGTGACCCCGCATCGACCACCACGCTCGGACGACGAGCGTCACAAACGTCGAGACCTTAAAACCGCCGCCGGTGGAACACGCGCCGGCTCCGATCATCATCAACAGCATCGTGACACACAAAGTGGCGTTGGTGAGGCTGGCGACATCCACAGTGTTAAACCCGGCCGTTCGAGTGGTCACCGAATGAAAAAACGCGACCAGCAGACGGCTCCGCCAGCTCAGCTCTTCCAGAACGTCGCTCCGTTCCAGCACGAGAAACGCCAGCGTTCCAAAGACCAGCAAACCGGCCGTACCGATCAGCATCATCTTGGAATGAAGCCGCAGCCGCCGCCAATAGTCGTCGCGAAAAAAGCGGCGATTTCGCCATAAGTCCAGAATCACCGGAAAACCTAACCCTCCGGCGATGATCAATCCGCACAGGGTCAGACTCACGAGCGGGTCGGCCTGGTATCGGACGAAGCTGTCGTCGTTCAGTGCGAAACCCGCATTACAGAAGGCCGACACAGAATGGAACAAAGCGTGCCAGAGAGCGGAGCCTAGTGGCATGTCCATGGCATTGCGGACAGCCAGCAGAGCGAAGCCAATTCCTTCGAACGAGAACGTCATCAGTATCACGTTCCGCAACACCCATCGCAGGTCGGTCCCCGGGTCGGCTCCCAGTGTCTCGAACAGGAGGGCTCGCTCTCGCAAACCCGCTCGCTCTTCGCCCCAACTGAACATGATGAAGGTGGTGACGGTCATGATCCCGATGCCGCCCAGTTGGATCAGCAACAGGATGACAACCTGCCCCAACGTCGAAAAATCGTGGCCCGTGGACCGCACGACGAGCCCCGTCACACAAGTCGCGCTGGTGGACGTGAACAATGCGTCTGTCCAAGTAATCACTTTCTCTGGATTCGCGCTGCAGGCCGGGAGCCGAAGCACCGCGCTGCCGAGCAAGATAACGCCCACATACCAAAGCAGCGACATGCGGGCCGGATACTTGTTGATGGAGCTGGTCAACTGGAGCATGAGCGATTCGTCATACGAAATTGCGCAACCGACCAGGCGACACACTGAACCCGCCAACCCCACAAGAGCCGGTCAGAAAAGCCGCAATTGGTCCGACGCCTTTTCGGGCGGGCGGAATTGCGAAGTATCCAATGCGGGCAGCGGAACATCAAGGCCATACCGCCGCCGAAACACTCGAAACGCCTGGTCAATCTGCTCGGCCAATGGTCCGCAGCCCCGCATCCGGTAGCCGAAGCGAGCATCGTCCAGCGAGCCGTTGTGCGTCTGCCGGATTAGCGACTCGATCCTTTGGGACCGCGCCGGAAAGGTGCGCTGAAGCCACTCCAGGAACACAGGCTGAACCGACGGCGGTAACCGCAGCAACGTGTAGGAGGCCGATCGAGCGCCCGCTTCTCGCGCCGCCTTCAGGATGGCGGCCATGTCCGAGTCGTTCAGCCCAGGAATCACCGGCGCCACCAGCACACGAGTCGGAATGTCGTGTTCGGCCAATACGCTCAAAGTCCGCAATCGGGCTTGCGGCCGAGACGTTCGCGGTTCCATTTCCCGGCACAGTTTCTCGTCGAGCGTAGTCATGGAAATGGACACTTGGAGGAGGCCTCGAGCGCCCAGTTGAGTCAACAAATCCAGATCTCGCAGCAGCAGAGCATTCTTGGTGACGATCGTAACCGGTTGGCCGGCCTCCAGCGCCACCCGCAAGCAGGCTCGCGTGAGTTCAAAACGTTTTTCGGCCGGTTGGTAGCAGTCTGTGGCGCCGGAGAATGCAACCGGCTCACACACCCAACCGGGACGCCGTAGCCACTCGCGAAATAGTTCCGCCGCCCGCTCCTTCACCAGAATCTTTGTTTCGAAATCTAACCCCGCGCTCCACCCCAAATACTCGTGCAGCGGCCGGGCGTAGCAGTACGGACATCCATGTTCGCAGCCGCGGTAGGGGTTCAAACTGTATCGGAAGCCGACGTCCGGGCTCTGGTTCTCGCTAATGATCGTTTTGGACTCGTCCGGAAAAAATTCCGTGGGAACACGTTGCTGCCCCTCGTCGTCCGAGCCGGTAGGAGCTGGCTCGTCCCAAACCACAGCCCAGCGGGCGAAACGACAGGGCGGGCTGACATTCGCTCCGCGTCCTTTGGGGGATCGCCTCGGTCGACATTCCATGCTTCTGCGCCCTGTTGTTGCAATTGCGCGACAGCAAAGCCCGGCAAAACAGAAAAGACTTCCACGGTCGGCTCAAATTGCCGACGTTCGACACCGATACGGGCTCTCCACGGTACGGTCCAACTTTGTCAACCGGAATGGCACAAAAGGAACAGGCAGCCTTTTCCTCAGCTCTTGCGCCGGCTCAGCAGCGCGATCGTTTGGTCCAGGAAAACGACGGAAATGCTCGTCTCGGCCGCCCCCGTCCCGGCGCGTACCTATTGTCGGTGATAGACTTCCCTCGGACAAGGTTTGTGTTAGGTCGAGGGACGTTTCCTGGGAGATGGCGGCAGTGCGTCGCGCTCTGCTTTACATTGGGTTGAGCTGTTGGCTGACGGCTGGATGTGCGACTGTGGCTCCGAGGCCCTACTCTCGGACCGCGCGCAGGCCGGCGCCTGCCGCCCCAACTTCTCCCTGGCTCGGTCGACGGGAGCGCCCAGGTCAAAGCCGACCATCAGGGTCAGTGGAGCTGCGGGCNNAAGCCACTCCCCGTCACGCCGGGACCGGCAGGGCGTGAGTCAAAGCCGCCAGCACACTCGTCGCCGCGGATCACGCCTCCGGGGCAATCGCATCCCTCCCGACCGCGGCGCGCAACCCCGGGACGGCCGGAAAAAGCGGAAACCTCACCGACGTGGACGCCGAGAACACCAGGCTTGTCGCCCTTTGGTCCGAGGACCTCGCCCAGCCCACGGCGTCCGTCCCGCCCGCAGCCAAGCGGCTCCGACACGATCGACCTGGGCGAACCGGCCGAACTGCCCGGTACGGACGATGCCAACGCTATCCAAGACGATCTTTCCTCCTCGATCGGTTCGCCCGACGGGCTCAAATCAGGCCAGAGCCTCGGGACGGACACGCGGAACCCTTCTGGCGTTCATCTGGGCGCACCGATTCCGGCGCCCCTGCCGATCCCGCTAGAAGAGGATCCGCAAGAGCTCACGGGGCCAAAGATGGTCGAGCCGGGACGGCCGGCAGCAAGAAAAGCGGTCGACCTGAAACTGGATGTGGAGGCTCCTCGCCAGGCTCAGGTCGGCGGGTTGGCTACGTATCGGCTCACCGTGCGGAACGACGGAACTCAGGTTGCTGAGGCGGTCGCTGTCGAGGCGGAGTTCCCTCCGCCGCTGGCATTGCCCGACCGAGAGGGCACGCGCGCTCGCCAGGGTCTGGGGCGACTGCTGCCCGGCGAACAAAAGCACGTCGCGCTGACGCTAACCAGCAGCCAGCCGGGCGTACTCGCCTGTCAGTTCCGGGTGTTTGCGGGGCAGACGGAGCGGGTTTGGAAGTCGGTCTCCGTCGAGTTTGTCAACCGACGTCTGGAACTCAAAATCGTCGGGCCTCAGCAGCGGACGGCCGGAAGCCGAGCCGAATTCATTTTCAAATTGCTGAATGTCTCGGCGAGTGAGCTGCAGGGACTGCGAGCTGAGGTCACGTATGACGCCGGGCTCCAACCTCGAGAAGCTTCATCTGGCGTCGTTCACGAAAGCGGCCGACTTTCCTGGGACCTCGGCCGCCTGGCGCCGACAGAAGGCGTCCAACTCCAAGTCGAGTTCGCGTGCCCCGAGCCAGCCGAGAATGCTCGCGTCGGGCTGACAGTCTGGGGCGATAACGTCCCGCGCGACGAGCAGGAGACCTATCTTCAAATCGTCCCGCTCACAGGACTGTTGGACCTACAGGTGGCGGACCAAGAGGACCCGATCCGCGTAGGCGAGACGACCGAATTCGTTGTCACGGTCCTCAATCGGGGGCTGCAGCCGCTGCGGCAAGTGACGTTGGCGACCGTGATCCCGCCTGACCTCCAATTTGTCTCGGCCTCGTCTCAATTGGGGCAACAACCGTTGGCTTTGCGGCACGACCGGGACGGCTCACGGTTGGTTTTTTCTCCTCAAACCCTCTTAGCCCCGGATACCCCTTTGACGATTCGAATTCGTGTTAAGGCGGTCCGGCCGGGCGATGCTCGACTGGAAGCCCACGTGACCTGTGCCACTCAGCCCGATCCGCTCGTGGTTACCGAAATGATCACCATCAACCCGTGATGCTCGTTCACGACGTTCCGTTCTTGCGAAAAGTCTCTTCTGCTCCCTGGTAGACCAGGAGCCGAGTCGCGAGACGAGCCGAGTCGCGAGATGCCGAGTAGACGGTGAAAGCTCGGAAGAGCGACGCTCCCGATAACCGGCATTGAACCCGGTATTCAACGGAGAAGACGGGGACCGAGCCGCGCAGACGGTGGCGTCAGTGCCGCGATCGACGATGCCTGAGCCTGCGGTCATTGCATTCCCAGAGAGGGCGAGTCAAGGAGGAGACATTCATAATCCGCGTCCCACTCCCTGTGGGCTTCACTCACGCCTGGTCAGAAACCATCTTGACGGGTTGGAGGGTTTCCGCTAGCATTTCGTACGCTCTACGGTGCCAAAATAGGCGCTTTGGAGCGTCGATCTCTGACAACGCAGGAAAAAGGAATTTCCGTACGGCCTTTCATTTTTTCATATCTTGCCACAGCCGAGTGAGATGAGTTGGGCCGGCTGGTGGGACGTCGACTTGCATGCTGGTGTACGGCAACGGACAGGTTCTGGTCGTTCACGCTCCTGCCAAGCTCAACTTGTTTCTGGAGGTTCTGGGAAAGCGGGCCGACGGGTACCACGAGCTGGAGACGCTCATGGTCTCCATCGGCTTGTACGACACATTGGTTTTCCGGGAGGCTCATTCGGAGACGATCGAAGTCAGATGCCTCGATGCCGGGGAAAGCAGCGACTGCGGTGAGGGAGGCATCGATTCCATTCCCACCGGGCGCGAGAATCTCATCGTCCAAGCAGCCCAATTGCTTCGTGACCACACGGGCGTGAAGCGAGGTGTTCGGGTGACCGTGTGGAAACGGATCCCGCCGGCCGCTGGCTTAGCGGGCGGTTCCAGCGACGCAGCCGCAACGCTGTGGGCGCTGAGCCGAATTTGGAAAGTGCCCCTGACCACCACAGAGCTGCAAAGTTTGGCGGTACGTTTGGGGAGCGACGTGGCCTTTTTCCTGGCTCGAACC
>JAADHY010000488.1 GCA_013151585.1 Planctomycetota bacterium | reverse complement strand
GGCAAGCAGCATCTGGACGTCGTCGCCGAGATCGCCTCGCGCCTGAGCCTAGCCACCCTCTGACCCAAAAACGTACGCTAAACGCGTACGGAGACCGGGCCACAACATGCACTCGTAGGTTGGAACGTTGCAACGGCCTTCCGCTGCGCCGCTCTTTTCGACAGTACCGCAGCCGTGCGGCGAAATCCAGCCGGCTCACAGCCCTACCTTCCAGCCACGGCCTTCGTGCTCGGTTCAAACGAATCAGGCAGGAAAACGGCGGGGAGGCAAACCAGAGATAGTACAACTCTCAGACTTCGCGTGTTCGCACAGGCGAAACTGAGGAGATCGGAGCTCGACAGCGAGCAGAATGAAGAGCTTCGCAGACAGCACGAACGTGACCGTGCCGAACTCAACTTCCGCAGAAGCTCAGCATGTTCGATACTGTTCGTGCCACGATCCAAAGCGTTCAAGATGGTCTGAAGGTCTCCACGCAGCAACGCTGCGGCATCCAGCCACAAGCCCGGAGAAACTTCGCTTTTCGGCAGTCCATCTTTGTCCGGCTCCAGCCGCTGGTACTCCCCTTCGCGCAACACGAACCAGTCGATCTCACGGTCCAAGACACGCCAGACCAAATACTCCCGCACGCCGCTTCGCCGACAGACATGTCGCTTGGCATGAAGGTCGATGCTGACGCTGCTGGAAGTGATTTCAGCCATCAGTCCGGTGGTCCTTCGACGTAATCGTCGTCGCTGATTCGCCTCTGTGCGTCTGGCTGCGTATCCAGCCGCAGCGAAGCATCGGGCTGCACCTCGTTGTCCTGATCCAATCGCACGGTGACCTGCACCGCGACGGCGACTCCAGGCGTTGCGGCTTCATAGTGGACGCGCCGCACCCTCGGGAAGTCGTCGGAAATGCGCGGCTCAGCAGGAGCTTCGCCCTCCCGATCCCGGGGCGTGAGCAAATCTGAAGACACGCTCTCAACGCAGCCAGCAGACCGACTACGATCATATCACACCGTCCGCTCACTCGGCAGACCCGGATCGTTTCCGTTGGGAGCGCAAGGCCCGGCTGCCTCGTTGCTAGACAGCTTTTCCGGACCAACAAAGGTCGGGCGATGGCACGTATGCCAATCCCTCGGAAAACGGCAGTCCCGTGAATGTGCTGCGAGACGAAACGTCCACTTTCCAGCGTCTCGCATTGCGCGTCAGCAAACTCCGCTGACAGCGGACAGGCCTCACCGGTATTGATGCTGTACGGTGGCCGTTTCAAAGCCTAGCTCTTCACCCAATCGCGGAAGCCCACTTTCGACGAACCGATTAACTTCATTTCTGCCTTCTTGCGTTTCCGTCCGCAGACCGACCAGGAGTCTCTTTTTGTTCCGCAGTTTTAGCGTTCTCACGTGCCCAGTGATCGACTTGCGCAGGTCACGGGCAAGCCCGTCATCGTAGACCGTACGAAAGGCCGGGAGAATGTCGACGAAACAGTCAGCGCCGCCGGTCAATATCCGGCTCACGACAGTTGTGACCGGATACGCGACGGCGAGCCGGTCACCGATTCCGGTTTCCCGTTCGGAGCTTTGCTGCCCGCCCCATTGTCGCACATCGGCTACCATCCTCTGCCAATCAAAGTTCACGTCGAGGTAGTGGCTGCTGACTCGTGTCTCTTCGAAGCCGATGGAAGGCCCGAAGCCAACGAAGAACCAGTAGAGTACCTCGCGGCTGGCCCCAAGGTCCCGATGATAGATGTCGAAAAAGATGATCGCTGGTCCGTGATCGGCAAGCTTTTTCAGATCGTTGCGCAGACGAGTCAGGTCGAGCGCTGACGCGTCTAGGGTCTTGTCGTTTTTCGCGATAGCGGAGCCGTTAACCAGGACGAATGCCCTAGCGTGATCGAGGTCATGCTTTGTGCGAGGCAAGAGTCGTTTCTGCAGCTCCGTAGCGCCTTGCATTGGGACGATCACGTAATTCGCCCTGATTACCGGAGCACATTGCTGTGACTCCGTCGACGCGGCTGGCGCGGCCGGGCCGTCGCCCTCGGCCGTAACCGTCGTTACCGCTCGAATCGAAGGCGAACAACACACGAACAGAGCTAGGCAAAGCAGGCTCAGCCGACGAGACCGAGATACCGCTAGATCGGAACCTCGCAGTCGGGCGAGCGAATCGAATCTCTTTTTCCAGAAACCGCTCAGATGCGGATTGCTCCCAGGATGAACCTCCGTTGTCCAGGGGCCGTACGGTCTTTTCATGCCACCACCGCTGTTACTTTTTCTTCAAACGGTATAGGAACAGATCAGGGAGTTGAATCTTCGCGCCGGGAATGGGAACGAACGAAATGGAATCGGACCGCCACCCGCTCTTTTTAGGCTTAACCGTGACTTCGCGGATTGCTTCGAATGGCTGAACGACCATTCGATAGAAGCCACGCTCGTCGGTGCGCACCTGGATATAGCGTCCGCTGACAACGATGTTCTGCGCCGGTTGCTGCGTGCCGCGATACAGCACGCGTCCGGTAACAACCGTCGGACGATCGAAGCGCACAAAGACCGTTGTTGGCACATGGGTGTAGACGACTAGCCTGCTCCCTAAGTCGGGGTGGTAGGTCCGCAAATATCGCCCTCCACCAGACGCGTATTCGAGCGCATCCCCCGTAAGTGTGACGGCCAAGTCGGCATTTCCTTCGGGCGGAGCCCAGGGCTCGAGATCGTCGATCTGGAAGAAGCCGTTAGCATCACTCCTTGCGCTGCAGACGCCGGGAACCCATTCTTTGAACGGCGGCACGTAAACGTAAGCTCCTTCCACGGGCTTCCCGTCGGGACCGAACACCTTTCCTCGCAACGTCGCCGGGCGAGAAAGCACTGGGTCGAAGCGAACAAGACCCTCCCGGCCCGCCCTGGGCAGGATCGTAACGCGGGAAGCGAGTCCCGGTGCACTAGCAGTCAGCTTGAAGTAGATATGCCCATCGCGTTGCCGCGACAGCTCGTTAAACCGAAAGCGGCCTTTCGTGTCTGACCGGGTTCTGGCTATAAGCTCTTCCCTCATCGGAAACGTCTTGTAAATGCGGATATCGACGTCAGCGAGCGGCTGCTTTTCAGCATTGAGGGCTACGCCGCAAACAGAAAACGTCTTCGCCGCGTCGGACTCCTGCTTCCCTCGCACCGCAGCACCGTCCCGCGTGCCAACGAGCTGACAGGTAGGCCAGATTACCGCACCGACGCAGATTGCCAAAGCGACGCCGCAGGTGACCGGCCGTCGTCCGTCCGACTTCGCCGTTGAGAGCATGCCAAGTCGCTTTGCCCAGAAGCCACTGAGCCGCGAACCGTTCCCAACATGAATCGCCGTTGCCCAGGGGCCGAAAAAACTGTTCATGACTCTGGCTCCTTCTGGTTGGGTTGGCCGTAGCTTTGAGGTTTGCCGGTGGCTAGGTAGGAAGAGGACAGTGCGGCTGCTCTCGCAGTGGTACCGCTTGATGCGTGATCGAGCACTTGGAGCAGCGTCTCGGCATAGTCGGAGGCGGCTGCTCCGCTGGTCGCCATAACCCATTGGTCGCAAGCCAGCTCCTGTTCCAAACGCACCTTCCAGGCCGCCCACCAAGCGATCGGGTGAAAGAACCAGACAGTGCGGGCCAAATACGGAATCCAGCCGAAGATCAAATCCCCACGCTTGATATGGGCCAGCTCATGTAGTAACACGTGGCGCAGGCGGGATGGTTCCAGCACGTCGCTGAGCAGAGTTCTCGGCAGGACCAGCATCGGCCGACGCAGACCGCAAGCAAAGGGCGACCCGGCCGTTTCGATCACGACAGCCGCAGGAGTCCTCCTGAGTCCCAAGGCGTTGGCGGCCTCGCTGACAAGGGCTTTCACGCGCTGGTCGACCGGTTCGGCTGAGCGCAGCAACCGGCCGAGCTGAATGCGCTGCCAAGCAAAGCGGGCGATCTGCCACATAAGGCCTGCGATCCAAGCCGCAAACAACCACGTCGGCCAGGCGATCCGATCCCTCCAGCCCGGATTCGGCGGTGTGTTCGATGCAGCGGACGACACGGCAGCCGGAGC
>JAADHY010000378.1 GCA_013151585.1 Planctomycetota bacterium | reverse complement strand
GACCGTCCCCTGCCGTGTGTTTTCGGCCGCCCCCCCTTTTTCCCGTCCCTCTTTGCCCACTTCCATTGCCGTCGTCATTCACTTAACTCCTCTGACTACCAAGAACGTGATGCGTCCCCTCAGTCCGACACGCAGGCCACGATGTCAACTCGCGGTGTTTCCGAATGCGTTATGATGTTCACACGCCGTGACCTCCCTGGCGAGTCGCACCTGTGAGGACAGACCGTTACAGACGAGCGCCCCCCAGCTGATGTCAGCGACTTGCTTATGGCTGGCCACTCGAGTTATGGCTTCTCCCTTGGCGAACGGGCGATCGACCGCAGCTCATTCGTTCGTTACGAGGAACGAAACGGTCCAAGAAGACCGGCAATGCCGCCGCCTCGATGCCGATCAAGTTTCACGAACCGCACCGCACGATGCTTTCGTCTCACCCGAGACCGCCCTCTCCCGTCGGCTTGCTCGACCTGTGGCGTTTCGGTCGCCATGCGGATGCGACCGGGCCGGAGGGGCGTTACGAATGCTCGTGTCCACAACGATACGTGACGATCCCATACCCGTCAAATTCTCTTTCAGGCCCTTTCTCAGGCGACCTGCTTGAAATCTTGTTCTCGATTACAAACGAGTTTCGCCAAGTTGATGGGGGCGCCGCCCATCACTTTGCTTTGCGATCTCAAACGAACGATCGAACCGACCGCGGCTCACTCACGGGAACCGATTCTCGGCAGTAGTGCTTCCAAGCTGCCTAGACGAACCCGACATTAGGAAGTGAGATATGCGACGAGTTCGCGCTCGCCGGTCCACTTGGCCGGATTGTACGACGTCGGCCGAAAACCCAGATTCGCCACGGTGGTATTCTCTCGGCATTCTTGATATCGAGATGCCTCGCCGGTGACGGTTGGAACCGGAACAAGCCTCGCCCTCGGCGCTACGCGCCCTCGATCAGAGTTAATACTTCCTCGGTTTCCCGTGATTCCAGGCATCGAAGAGGGAGGCATCCCGGCACGAGCCCTTAATCTGGGGATAGATGGGCAGGCTTGTTGTGTTTTTCAGGCGGTTGCTCCGGTGTCCCAAAGCGACTTTTCCGCTCTCCTAGCGAAAACGTCCGATTCAGAACACCAGAACGGCCTGACCTCTCACAGCGGTGTGGCATGGACTGAATTCGGACAGAGTGTGCAAAGCAGGAAGGCCGGACCAAAACGGGTAAGCGGAGGATGATGGTTTCTGCACGAGAATCGACCTTCTTCGGAACTCGCGAGACGTTCTTGGCGTGCTTTCCGCACTTCGAGGGGCCTTCAGCGCCCGCGTGACGCCCCTCGCCGCAACAGCATTCGAACCTTCGATCCGCTGCTTCTAGGGCTTTCCATTTCGGCGTGTGTCGTCGACTCCGGTTGGGCCAGGTCTAGCTACGAAAAGCCCGCGCTGTCCCGTCACCAAGCAACCCTTAGACGCATTGGACGACAATTTTTCTACTCGAGATGCAACGCGGGAATCGTGAGCTATGTTTGGCAAAAGCTTCAGCGCGAGTCGCAGTGCTCCCGACGTCAGCGATGGCATATCGCGGTGGGCGGCTGTGGCCGAGTATCACTGGAGCCAAGAGAGAGATGGCATCGTCCTGTGTTCAAGTCGTGACCGAGCTCGCAAAAAAGGCAGCCTCGTTGCGGGGAGCGGTCGACCTCGGGCGCATCTCGTCGGTTTCCCATCGGGTTTTCGGCCAGACCGGCGCATGCGCTCGCAGCCACAGTGTGCATCGGAGCGACTGAGTCGGGCAACCCAAAAAACGCCTGGGAGATTCCCGCTAGATGTGACTCAAACACGCATCCGCAAGTGCTCATTTGCCATGCGACAGTTACGACGGACTCGAGAGTTCTTGAGCCACTTTGTCCGGAAGCTCATCGGGCGCGCAGTTCCATAAGTTACTTTTGAGTGCTCATGGACTCGAACATACGGGGAGAATGATGGAAACGTTCAACGACGACGAGATCATTGCAGAATTTGTGGTCGAATCGAAAGAGCACCTCGCCGACGTCGAAAGCAAGTTGCTGGCGATCGAAGCCGCCGGCGCGGACGTGGACCTCGATCTCGTCAACGAAGTGTTCCGGGCCGTTCATTCGATCAAGGGGGCCGCTGGTTTCCTGGGATTCGCCACTTTGGGCCAGCTCGCCCATGAACTCGAAAACATTCTGAACCGCATCCGGAACCGCGAGCTGATCCCCGACGCGTCGGTCACGAACGCAATGCTCAAAGCGTCAGACACGCTCTCGGCTATGATCGAAGACATTCAGCATTCTAACGAGGTCGACATCTCCGAGCAGCTTGCGGCGCTGGAAAAGATCGTCGCCGGAGAACTTGCGGAAGACAGGGTGGCCACGACGGGCGCCGGGACGAATACGAACATGGGCGCCGAAAAGGGGGCAGAGGCAGTACCTGCCGACACGCCGGAAAAGTCGAGCAACAAAGGCAAGTCGTCCTCACGCCGGTCAGCCAAAGCCTCCACGCCGAAGGCGACCGCTGACTCGGCAGACGAACCTAGTGGAGAACCAGTGGCGAAAACGCCACGGAAACGGTCTCGCAAAACAAATGGCAAAACAACGCGCAAGACGGCGCGGAAGACCACCGAGACAGCGTCCCGTAAGCCGACGGCTCGGTCGGCGGAAAAGGCAGCAAACAACACACAAGATCTAAGCGAAAAAACGACATCTGCCGTATCCGCAGAAGGAACGAAACAAGCGGAATCCGTCTCCACGCCCGCTCCGTCGGCCAAGCCACCAGTAAACACCGGCCGATCGCAAGCCTCGGGTTCGAACACAAAGATGAGCATCCGCGTGGCCGTGGGCGTTCTTGATCGCCTGATGAACCTCGCTGGCGAGCTGGTCCTCGCCCGGAACCAACTCCTGCAAGCGGTCGCCTCGACGAATTCAGGCAGCCTCGACGGCGTGGCCGCTCGTCTGGATCAGGTGACCAGCGAACTTCATGAAGCAATCATGCAGGCGCGCATGCAGCCGGTGGGAACAGTCTTCAACAAGTTCCCACGGGTGGTTCGGGATCTCAGCAGCACGCTGCAAAAGCAATGTCAATTGAAAGTCGAGGGCAGCGAAGTCGAATTAGACAAGTCGATCATCGAGGCCATCGGCGACCCGTTGACGCATTTGGTGCGCAACGCTGTCGACCACGGGATTGAATCGCCGGACCGGCGAGTCGCCGCAGGCAAACCGGCCGTGGGGACCATCACCTTGCGTGCCTTTCACCAAGCGGGCAAGGTCAACATCTCCATCAGCGACGATGGTGCGGGCATTGATGTCGCAAAACTCAAAGAAAAGGCCGTCTCGCGTGGACTGCTCACGCCGGAACAGATTGCAGAAATGAGTGATCGAGAGGCCCTGCGTCTGATCTTCCATCCCGGCTTCTCAACGGCCGAAAAGGTCACCGACGTCAGCGGACGCGGCGTAGGCATGGACGTCGTGAAGACCAACATCGAAAAACTCGGCGGGACCGTGGACATCGAGACGCAAGTAGGCCGAGGCACGACGATCCATGTCAAGTTGCCTCTGACACTCGCGATTGTGCCCTCCTTGATCGTGCGATGCGGCAAAGGGCGTTTCGCTATCCCCCAGACGAACATCCGCGAACTAGTCCGAATCAAGCGAAGGGACGGCGCAAAACGCATCGAGCGAGTCAAGGACGCCGAAGTGCTCCGCCTGCGAGGAAAGCTACTGCCGTTGGTGCGACTCTGCAAAGCCCTCGGTGTCGACCGAGCCGCTGAACAGCATGAACGGAGCGCCGTGACGATCGTCGTTGTCGAGGCGGGCCACTTGCAGTACGGCCTGATCGTCGATGGCCTGCACGACTCGGAAGAAATCGTCGTCAAGCCGCTGGGCCGGCATATGCAGAACAGCCGGATTCTGGCCGGCGCCACAATACTTGGCGACGGCCAAGTGGCCCTGATCCTGGACGTCACCGGCATCGCTTCCCACTGCAAACTCGCTTTGCCGAAAGACGAGGAACAGGTTGGGGATCAGGAATCGGCCGACGATTCGAGCGTCGACATTCAGACTTCGCTGTTGGTCACAAATCATCCCGACGAGCAGTTCGCCATTCCGATGGAGGCGATTTCGCGCATGGAACGCGTCCGCACCGACCAGATCGACAGTGTCGGTGGTTTGGACGTGCTCCAATACCGCGGAACGTCGCTGCCGTTGCTTTCGCTAGAGAAATATATTCACGCCAAGCCGCGAGCGGAAACGTCTAAGGTTTACATCGTGGTTTTCTCCGTGTTGAACCGCGAAGTCGGGTTGATCGTGCCCCATTTGGTCGACATCCGCAAAATCAGCACCGAGGTCGACATGGTCACGTTTCGCGAGCCCGGGGTGATCGGTTCGGTCGAAATCGATGGACGGGCAACGCGTCTGTTGGATCTCTACGAACTCACCAAGCGAGCGCATCCCGAATGGTTCACCGAAGAGAATAACACGGGCGTCGCCGACGCCGTGGGCCCGGCGTCCCTGCAGCAAGGGGAATCGCCGAAGCCGCTGATCCTCCTGGCGGAGGACTCGACCTTTTTCCGGAAGCAGGTGGCGGGCTATCTCGAGGAGGCCGGGTATGAGGTCATTGCCTGCGAGGACGGGCAGATCGCCTGGCACACGTTGCAGGAACGCGGCGAAGATTTCGATGTGGTAGTCACGGACATCGAGATGCCCAACATGGATGGCTGCCAGCTTGCGCAACATATCAAAGGGGACCCAAGTCTATCGCACCTACCAATCATCGCGCTCACGTCGCTGGCTGGCGAGGACGACATGCAGCGTGGAATGGAATCAGGGATCGACGATTATCAAGTGAAGTTAGACCGCGAACGGCTGATGGCCGCGGTGGCGCGGTATCTCCGAGAGGGGGCTGCGCGGCGTCTGCGGGACAGCACCAGCGGGACCGATGGGCAGGGTGGAACTGCCGCAGTAGGAAGGAGGAGCCAACCGTGAACACGACAGAGCAAACGGATCCGACGATCCGGACCGAGAGCGAAACCGAGTATGTGACGTTCTGTGTCGACGATCTGCTGTTGGGAGTTGAGATCGACCGAGTGGACGAGATCAATCGGCGGGTGGACGTGACGCCGGTGCCTCATGCGCCGCCCTTCGTTTGCGGCGTATTGAATTTGCGAGGTGAGGTGGTCACCGTGGTCGACTTGCGAATGATTCTTGGACGCTCTCCGGCGGACAGTCAGAGGGCGACTCGGACGCTCATCGTTCGATCGAAGGGTGAGCAAATCGGCCTGCGAGTCGACGAAATCGCGGACGTCGTCAGGGCCCGCCGCAGTGAGATTGATCCCGTGCCGTCCAATCTTGGCGGCACCGAGGGGCGGTACTTCGAAGGCGTGCACAAGCTGGAGTCCGAGCTCTTAATTATCCTCGATATAGACGCTGCGCTCACGTAGAGCGAGCGTCCTTTCCTTGGTCATACTCGGTAACGTAACGAGACACATCGCGGCACGTGCGAAGCAACATCGCACATGAAGCCAATACAAGAAGCATATGTTGACCTTCCAAGACGAAAAGGGGGAACTCATGAACTGGAGTGGACTGACACGGTGCAATCGATCTCTCAGCACACTTCTCGCATGTCTGACGGGGATCCAACTGCTTGTGATGTTGTTCGTCATTGGAGCGACGCTGTCGGTTGTCAATCAGCAGAAGGCTGACGGCTTGGTCATCAACCTGTCCGGACGACAGCGGATGCTCACACAAAAATTCTCGAAAGAAGTTTTGTTCGAGACGCTCCACAAGAAAGCGGCGACCACCGACAAGCGAACGGTGGACGAGCCGGCGTCAGCGAAAACCCGAAAGCTCTTTGAGACGACGTTAACCGCGCTTATGGAAGGTGGAACAACTTATCTTGATCTGGGCATGACTGAGCCGGTCGAGATTCCCGGCACAGCAGACCCGAAACTGCGTGCCAAATTGAGTGAAGTCAAGGAGTTGTGGAGTCGGCTGACACAGGCCGCGGAAGGTTTACAGTCGGAGCCTGTGGATTCGCCGGCCTCTATGGCGTCCTTGGAAAAACTCTCAAAGCTTAACCTGCAATGCCTCAAATCCATGAACCAAGCGGTCAAGATGTACCAAGACAAGTCGGACGCCACGGTGGCTACTCTTCGGTGGATCCAATATGTCCTGGGCGCCGTAGCGGTCGCTGTGTTTTGCAGTATCACGTACTACGTTCGCCGCAAGGTCGTACAGCCGTTGATGGCCGCTTTGCGAGTTGCCAATGCGGTGGCGGCCGGTGACCTGACCCAAACCTGTCCCGTCACGACCAAACATGAAGTGGGCCAGTTGGCGGAAGCGTTGAACACGATGTGCGGGAACCTGAAGCAGATGGTGGGCAAAATGCAGGAGAACTCTCGCTGCCTGGAGGTCTCAGCGACGGAATTGGCAGAGACCGCCAATCATCTCAACACGGGCGCAGACGAAACCACGCAACAATCTGCGACCGTGGCGGCGGCCGCCGAACAGATGTCTGTCAACATGACGAGCATGGCGAGTTCGATCGAGCAGATGTCGGGTAACGTGAAAACCGTTTCGAGTTCTGTGGGCGAGATGACGGCCGCCATTACCGAAGTGGCCAAAAGTGCGGAAGAGGCGGCCAGCGTGGCGGACAGAGCCGCGGGATTGGCCAAGACAAGCAACACCAAAGTCTCCCACCTCGGCTCTGCCGCTGACGAGATCGGGAAGGTAATTGAGGTAATCCAGGACATTGCCGAGCAAACCAACTTGTTGGCGCTGAACGCCACTATCGAAGCGGCCCGGGCGGGCGAAGCCGGGAAGGGATTCGCCGTGGTGGCGACCGAAGTAAAAGAACTCGCGAGGCAGACAGCCCATGCCACGGAAGACATCCGCCAGCGAGTCGAAAGCATTCAAAGATCGACCAGCGAAGCCGTAGCGTCGATCAGCGAAATTGCTGAAGAGGTCAGCAAGGTGAATGATGCGTCGCGCACAATCGCCTCGGCGATGGAGGAGCAGAGCGTCACCACGAAGCAGATCGCACAGAATGTTGCTCAAGCCGCCGACGGCATTGAGAGCATCTCTTTGGGTATCGCGGAAACGGCTACCGCAACGCGGGAGGTTACGGAGAACATCAGCCGGGTGGACCAAAATGCCAAGCGAACGTGCGAGGACGCCAAACGGACCCACGCTGCCAGCGAGAGCTTGACGAGCTTGGCGGAAGAACTCCATGGCCTTGTCGGCCAGTTCAAGTTGTAAGCGGAACCGATGCGCCAAGTACGTCGAGTGGCGGGCCCGGCCAATGGTCGGGCCCGCCCAGCAGGGAGCACTAAGCGATGACGAACTCCCCGTTGCGTGTTCTTGTGGTAGACGATTCCGTGATGTACCGCCATGTCATGCGATCTATACTCGCTGACATGCCGGATGTCACTGTAGTCGGGACGGCGATTCACGGTCGAATGGCGCTGGCGAAGATCGAACAGTTACATCCCGACCTGCTGACGCTCGACGTGGAAATGCCGGA
>JAADHY010000005.1 GCA_013151585.1 Planctomycetota bacterium | reverse complement strand
CGCTGACATCCGTTTGATTCAGTCCGAGGTAGCTCAAGGCCGGCAGCGATCGCAGATGCGGCACACTAGCATCGCTAATCCAAGTCCCGGTGAGTTTCAGCGCCTCAAGGCGTTGAAAATCGATTAGCGACTTCACCCCGTCGTCCGTCACAGGGCACCAGCTTACGTAAAGCACTCGCAGCCGATCGCGCAGTGGCATCAGATGACGCAGCCCCTGGTCGGTGATGGCGCAGCCGCTGACCCGAAGCATCTCCAGATGAGGAAACGCGGTCAGGCGAGACAACCCGCTGTCGGTGACTCTGGTGTAGGAGACGTCGAGCCCGCGCAGCGTTTCGACGAACAACAGGTCGCTGATGGCCTCATCGGCAAACGGGGTGTGGGCGAAAGAAAGGATTTCGTTTCCCAAAGGGGCGATCAGTTGCAAGATGTCACCCCGCAGGCGACCGTCCGCGGAGAAGTGTTCGGGATAGAGACTGACCAGCATAACGGTCGGCCCCAACACCGGGTCGTCAGACCGTCGAACGGCGGCCCCGTTCTCGCGAAGGTGAGCGATTTGGACTTCGCGGTCGGGACCCTCTGACGTTTTTGGCTTGAACCACACCGCCAGCGCACACCAAACCGCTGCCGCTGCGACCAGGACCCAATGCACAACGACCACAAATCGCGGTCGTTTGCGGAGAAACCGGCCCGACACCACCGTCCACAGCTTCGCCAACTCAGGATGCTCCGGCTCAGAGCTTCGATTTGAGCTGGAAGTTGATCACGTTCTTGCCCGGCTTGACCTCGCGGATCAACTTCGACCGCACGTTGTACTCGGACGGAAGCAGAATCCGGCTGGAGGCATGCGGCGTGATGACGACCCGGTGCTTGCCGACAACGGCTCCATAAACATTCTTCAGGTACTTGAGCTCGTACAAGCCGTTCTCGTCGGTCCGACCGATCGAGGCGCTACCGGGAGCCGGCTCACCGGGCGGAGCGATCGGGTGGAACTCGACCGTCGCCCGCGGCAAAGGCTGGCCATCCAGGGTGACCACTCCGGTTACTTGGCCGAGATCGGGCAAATTTGAGCTGGTACCCATCAGGCGTGTGCTGATCCACCAAGCTCCACCGACAATCAAGGCGCCGGCGAGGATCGTCAACACGACGCGTTGCGTCACATGCCAGACGTACTCGCGATACGCTTCGGCTGCCTTGGTCGGCGTGAAAGGTTTTTTCAGAGCGGCTCGCCAATCCGTCTTCTGCGATTTCTTGCCGGTCAACGCGAGCAGCTCGCTCGCCACGTCGGCCGCGGCCGTCGGGTTGGCGCGGAAATACTCTTCGTCGTGCTCGGGCTGACGTCCCGGTTCAGGCGGCGCGGTCGGTTTCGACTTCTTCTTGGCCGCCGGTCCCTCGCCCAGCTCTTCCGTCAAATGCCGGAAGGCTTCTTCTTCCTCGTCGCTGACACGGGGCCGATGAGCCGGTCCGCCGGAACCGGCAGCGCCCGGCCCGACCGCTGCCGCCTCCGGCTTCGGAATCCGAAAGGCTGTTCGGCACTTTGGGCACTTCCCCTGCTTTCCAGCCAGCTCATCCTTGATCTTCAGGGTCGACCCGCATTTCTGACACTTATACCGGATTGGCATACCGCCACCTTCGACTTTTCGACCCGCCTGCCCAATATCCAGCTCCCGTCGACCGGCGGGGCCTGCCGTATCTCCAGGAGCCGGCCGCTTGTGCAATCACAGGCGGAAAGGGACCGGCACAATTGCCTTCCAACCAGAGGACCGATCTCGGCCTCGGCTCTAGAAATCGCCGACGGGGATTCCGTTCCGCATGTTGCCGAGGTTCCGGAACACAGTCAAGTCGATGTTTTGCCCGATCACACGGACGCTGCCATCGGCCAGGCAGAAATGGGCGATACCGGGATGTTCGCTGCCTGGATTGTCGAAGTGTACGCCTTTGTTGATCCCGAAACGAGTGCTGAACAAAGTCGCCGGACCACCCCAAGCCCAACCGTCGTAGCTTTGGAGCAACTCGTCATCAATGTCATTCAGACGCATCAGTTCGCCGGCGATGATTACGTTCGAAGTGCCGTCCGTGATGTCACGCATCTGCGTGCTGCTGTTCACGTAGAAGATTCCGAGGTCGAATTCGGCGGGCAACTTCTTGGTCTGGATCAACACACCGCCCGACTGGGTCGTCAGATTTTGGATTTGCGCCGGCGTCAAGTGGTATGTGGGAGGAATCGTCGAACGGTTGTCCGTGATGACCGCATCGTTCCATCCGATCCCCGAGCCGATGCACCCGCCGTAATCATTCCCGCCTTTCGTCCAAGCGCTGACACCGGGAGCGGGTGTGCCGGTCAAGTCCATCCGTCGGACGTAAGCAAACTGAGATATCTCCATACTGCTTCGCCGCGACGGACAATAAAACGTCGGGATGTCAGTCTGGGCCGGCATCAATTGGACTCGAATCCCGCCGATCCACGTAAAGTTCACCCCGTCCGCGTTCTCCCGCACATTCAAATTGAAGTTCCAAAGATTGTACGTGTTCTGCTCGTCGATGTAGGGCAAAATATGGAGCATCCAGCTCGTGCCGTGATAAGACAATCCTAGGGAGCCGCGAACAACGGCCTCCGTGGGGTCCGTCTGTCGCTGGCCAGTCGGATTCACAGCATCGATAAACAAGTTCGCGACCAACCCTGGAGGAAACACGCCGTGCTGCTGGTGGTAGTTGTGCAGAGCCAGCCCGATTTGTTTCAGGTTGTTTCGGCACTGCGTTTGACGAGCCGACTCGCGAGCCTGTTGCACGGCCGGGAGCAATAGCGCTACCAACAAGGCGACAATCGTGATAACGACCAGCAACTCAACCAGGGTGAACCCTTTACGAAAAAGCCGCCGAGACATGTTTTGACCCCTTTGCTTGGAACGGTACGACCGACAGAGCGAACGAAATGACACAGTATTGCTATTGGACTTACGATCGCAAATCAACCGGACGGCACAGGATTTCCGGCTGACACACGTTGTCCTCTATCCTAACCCCCGCGCAGAGACTCCGTCAACCAAAAAATCTTATCGGAAGGTCAGTACGGCCCACCCGACTCGCGTCGCGCCGCGCCGCCTGTGCCGCCTTACCGTCAGAGTCGTCCGGTCCCGGAAAGATCGGGTTGGGAGCGCGGCGACTTTGTGGATTGCAACGGCGAGAGGCCGTTTTCGGATTGTAAAGGCTCGTTCTGCAGTCTCATCCGCTCACCACCGCCGAGACAGGGTTCTGTCGGCCCCTGTCGACATCAAACGGACACGCTTGCCCGCGTCGAGCGGGCAGTGCCTGGAGCGGCTGGTTCGCCATCGCGGCCCTCAGTCGCTCCATCGGAGTTCGCAATTCGGAACACGAAGCCGGCACGGCAGCTAAACAGGACGACAAACAGTGAGGTCTTCGCCGGTGGGTCGGGTGAGTGCCCTCTTCCAGTTTGTCCTGCGATGTTCCAGAATCACGAAGCATGATTTAGAATGGTCTTTCCGCGGCGGATACGCACTTTTTGGTGCGCTAAGCTGAAAGGAGCCGGCCGGGTGTCGTCTCGGTCGTAAGCGCGCAGAGGCTTCCAGAAAGTCGGTGCCCCGTCCGCGGAACAGAACCCCGTCTGCTATTTCGCGCCCCCTTCTCACGCGTTAAGGAGCCGCGTCCCCGATGCTAACTCGCAATGAGCTGTTCCCTCATATTATCGAAATGAACTACCAAGCTCGCCGACGTCTCGGCTGTTGCGTGTATCTGATCCACGACAACTCCGATTGGATGCTGATCGACATCGGCTACGAGGACACCGTGGATGAGATTGTCGACATGATCCGCCGGATGGATTTTCTTCTGGCCAATTGCCGGTTCCTGGTGGCGACTCACGCTGACGTCGATCACGTTCAAGGATTCCGACGGGCCCAAGAGCTGCTCCCGTCTGCCGTCACCATGGGACATCCCGAGGCCGCTCGGCTATTGAACGAGCAGGATCGCATTGCCACCTACGCGGAAATTAGTGCTCAGGGCATTTCGATCGATCT
>JAADHY010000239.1 GCA_013151585.1 Planctomycetota bacterium | reverse complement strand
AGGTGGCTCCAGAGAAGCTTTTGCTCCTGTCGCCTGCTGACGTTGAGGGTTGGCGTTTCTTCCGCTCGGGCGTGCAAGTCCGTGATCGAGGCGGGTGGACAGGGGGAGTGAGACGATGAAAGCGAAACACAGCTCAGTTGGAAATCACTCAAGTGACACTGGTCGTGGTGTGTCTCGACGGCACCTGTTGCAGGGGACGGCAGCCACACTGGCCACCATTTCGGTCGTCCCGCGCCACGTGTTGGGTGGGCCGGGACAGACGCCCCCGAGCGAAAAGCTGGTGCTGGCCGGGATCGGTGTCGGCGGCGTCGGGCACGGCCAGTTGGCGGCGTGCGAGCGCGCCGGGTTCCACATCGCGGTCCTCTGCGACGTGGACCAGGTCTATGCAAAACGCTCCTTCGATCGGTGGCCGAAGGCGCGACGCTACCGGGATTTTCGGGAAATGCTCGACGCGGAAGCCGACAAGATCGACGCGGTGTACGTCGGAACGCCAGACCATTCTCACGCAGTCATTTGCATGGCCGCCCTGCGAAAGAAAAAGCATCTGTGCTGCGTCAAGCCGCTCACGCGCACCATTCACGAATGTCGGACCGTCGTGGACGCGGCGGTCCGGGCGGGTGTCGCCACGCAGGTGACCGCTTCGCCCAACACGACGGATCGAGCGTGTCGGACCTGTGAGCTGATCCAGGCCGGAGCGATCGGCACGGTGCGAGAGGTTCACATTTGGTCGAACCGGCCGCTGTGGCCGCAAGGCATGCTGCCGCCGAACGGAGCTGACAAAGTCCCGCCGACGCTGGATTGGGACCTCTGGCTTGGTCCGGCAACCGAGCGGCCATTCGTCGCGGAATGGCCGGAAGGTCACTACGTACTGGCTCAGGTCAACGCCGGACGGCCGCGCCGAGCGGTCTACCATCCGTGGAACTTTCGCGGCTGGTGGGACTTCGGCACCGGCGCGCTCGGTGACATGGGCTGCCATCATCTGAATACGCCCTACCGGGCGCTGGGGCTGACCCATCCGACCTGCGTCTTCGCAACGGCCACGAAAGTCTTCGACCAGACGGCTCCACTGGCGTCGATTGTCACATACGGGTTTCCGGCGCGGGGCGACCGGCCCCCCGTGCGCGTGGTTTGGTACGACGGCGGCCTGCAACCGCCAGCGCCCAAGGCTTTAGAAGGCAGACCGCTTCCGCGAGGCGGCGGGGAGCTCTACATCGGCGAGGAGGGCGTCATGCTGCGCGATCAAGTCTTTCCGGAATCGCGAGCCAAGAAGTTCGCCAATGTGCCCAAAACTTTGCCGCGGCGTTCGGGAACCTGGGGCGAGTGGTGGGAAGCCTGTCACGGGGGCGAAAAGGCGGGCTGCCATTTTGAGTGGGCCGGGTTGTTGACCGAGTTCGTATTGCTCGGCAACATCGCCATCCGGACGGGCAAACCGATCCAGTGGGATGCCACGCAGATGCGAGTCACCAACGTCCCCGAGGCCAACAAGTTCATCCAGGAGCCCTACCGCTCGGGGTGGACGCTGTAATTATTGTGGACCTTATTCGCCGAACGGCCGTCACCTCGGTCACCGGACCACAAAGGCCGCCGCGTTTGCTGATCCCAAACCTCGGCTACTGCAAAGCCGGATAAAGCGGCTTCAGATCGAGCGTGTCTCCGGTCTGACGCTGCATCTGCAGCAGCCGCGCGAAGAGCCGCTTCATCAGCGGTTTTTTCCGAGCATCGCTGGCCAAGTCGTGCATCTCCAGGGGATCGGCTTTCAAGTCGAACAGCAGGGCCTTGCGGATCTTCGGGTAAAGGATCAGTTTGTAGCCGTCTTGTGTGACCGATCGCTGCAGATCAAGGTACGCGCCGTATATGGCCTCGTAAGGGGCTTGGCCCGTGCCGCGAATCAGCGGAAGTAAGCTGCGGAACTGCACATGCTCGGGACGCCGCACGCCGGCCAGCTCCAACGTTGTTGGCATGACGTCCTGCAAATAGATCGGCGTGTCGTTGGTCTGCCCCCGCGGCACGCCCGGCCCAATGACCAAAAACGGCACACGCACACTGTGATCGAAGAGGTTCTGCTTTCCCATCAAACCGTGATGACCGCAAGCGAGCCCGTGATCGGCGGTGAAAAAGATGTAGGTGTTCTCCGCTTTGCCGGTCCGCTCGAGCGTCTCCAGAATCCGACCGATCTGAGCGTCCATGTGCGTGATGATCGCGTAATACTCCTGCCGGTGCACTTTGACTGCGTAATGAGTGCGCGGAAACGGCGCGAGCCGCTCGTCGCGCAGGCTGCGGCCGCATCCCATCGCTTCATTGAAGGGATACTCCGACAAATAGTTCTTCGGCACTGCGATCCGATCCAGCGGATACCGGTCCACATACTCCTTCGGCGACTGTCGGGGATCATGCGGAGCGTTGAAGGCCAGATACATGAAGAACGGCCGGTCTCGCTGCGCCGCTTGCTGCAAGAAGGCCACCGCATCGTCGCCCAGCACTTCGCTCCAATGCTTGCCGCCCTCCCAGTAACCGCCAAAGCGCTTTTCCCATGGCCTCCAGGGGTCAGGCTGCCCTTCGATCGGCCGGTTGTATCCTTCCGGCGTCTGTTTCGGCATGCCGGGCCGAACGTGCGTGACAAAGTCGAATGCCTTTTCCGCTTTCGCCCGGACGTGCCACTTGCCGGTCATGTACGTGTCGTAGCCAGCCTGCTTCAGGTACTCCGACCACCACCGCCCCGCCTGACGTTCTTTCTCCGACGTTTTCCACACGTGGTGGGCGTGCCAGAGGAACCGGCCCGTGTTGAGCATCGTGCGGCTCGCCACGCACACCGCCCCCGTCCACGATCCTTGGTTGTAGGCGTGCGTGAAATACAGCCCCTGCCGCACCAGTCGGTCGAGATTGGGCGTGTCAACCTCGTCGCGGCCGGCCGGATCGAGCGTTTCGTAGCATTGGTCATCAGCGAAAATAAAAACAATGTTCGGCTTTTCGGCGGCCTTCACCAAAGGCAGCCCCAGGTTCACCGTCGCGACCGCAACCAGCCACGGCAGTGCAATCCCGAACAAATTCGATTGGATCTCTCGCACGGCTCTGCTCCCTTCGTTGCTGTTCATCATGTGTGTCATGTCCCTCGGCCTGCCATGAAGCATTTCCCACACACTAAATACCGAGCCTTGACCGCAGGGACAAGCCCGGCTGTCCGGACGGTCGTCCCTATTGAAGGCGGAGAGCTGGCCTGCCCCTGTCGATGGCCTGGGACCGATATGTTACTTTGTCTAGAAATAGGCCAACAGAATGAGAATAGGATTCGAAGAGTGGACGGGACAAAACGTTCTCAAAGGCCGCTCTCGGACGGTCCTGCGAATCGCTGAGCTGCGATGCAAATTGCCGCACGATCCGAAGAAATCCGCTGAAAAAGCGCCGCGTTTCCGTGGTTGGATGCACTATACTGATAGAGCGCATGAGGAAGGACCGCGAGCGAACAGAGGGCCAATAGAGTGGGGCTGCGATGTCGGATCGCGAATTGCTGGAACGCTTTCTAAACGATCAAGACGAAGAGGCTTTTGCGGCTCTGGTGGAACGGTACAAAGCGTCCGTAATGGGGATCTGCCGGCGGCTCTTGGGGAACGACGGCAGTGCCGAAGATGCCTTTCAAGCCACCTTCCTCATCCTGGCGCAGCAAGCGTCTCGGATCCGCAAACGTGCCTCACTGGCGGGGTGGCTTCATTCGGTGGCTGTTCGAACGGCGCTGCGAGCTCGCGCTGAGCGGCACCGGCGACGTATGCGGCCCCTGCAAAACGACATGATGATCACTGACGACTTGCTCGATCAGTTGACGAAGCGATACGAATACGAAGCCCTGCACGAAGAGCTGGACCAATTGCCGGATAGATACCGCGAACCGCTGATCTTGCGGTACTGGTTGGGACAATCGAACGAGCAGATCGCTTCGCGATTAGGGCTGCCGCTGGGAGTGGTGGAGGGACGGATCAAACGAGGGAAAGAGCGGCTTCGCTTGCGATTAGCTCGGCACGGAATCGGACTGTCCGCATCGCTCGTGACCCT
>JAADHY010000340.1 GCA_013151585.1 Planctomycetota bacterium | reverse complement strand
ACTCCAACGGCAACCACTCGGCCTGTTCCGGCTCGGGACCGACGATTCGGACCTTGGCATTCCAGGCGATCAGCGGCGGAGCGAACCGGGAGGCGCTGACAAACTTTGCGGGTCCGCGGTTCCCGAAGATGGCGTGATAGCGGTTGTCGCCCTCTTCCACCAAGGACTCACCGTTTTGCCGGGCCAGCAGTCCGTACCCATTGCGGAAGTACCAGCAGTTGGGCAGATGGCACAGGTCGCCGCCGAGCGTTCCATTCTGTTGAATCTGGATTGCTCGGATGCCATCGTTCACATGTTGCAGCGAACGATAGTCGGTCGTGTATGGACTCTCCTGAAGCTCTTCCAACGTCGTCAAAGCGCCGATCCGGATACCGTCGCCGTCCGGTTGGATGCCGCGCATCGATTCGACGTGTTTGATGTCGACTACGCGCTGCGGAGTGATCAGGTCGCGCCGGAGCAGGCGAATCAGGTCGGTGCCGCCCGCCAGGACGGCCGTATTGCCATCGTGGTCGCTCAAAAGCTGGACCGCTTCAGCTTCCGTCGTCGGTTTGGCGTATTCGAACGGTCTCATGCGACACCTCCTTTCAGAGCGTCGAGGACGCGTTGCGGCGTCAACGGCAAAACGGGGACCCGCACGCCGATGGCGTTGGCCACGGCGTTGGAGATGGCCGCACCGGGAGAAATCACCGGAGGCTCGCCCAAGCCAACCACCCCGCGAGCGTACTCGCTATCGGGCTGATACATCTCGACCACCAGTTCACCGATGTCGCCGATTCGAGGCAGTTTGTAGTTCTCCAGGTCCGCATTGATGAATCGACCGGTCTTACGGTCCATGATGCGTTCCTCGCTCAGCGCGTAGGCGATGCCGAGCGTCATGCCGCTCATGACCTGGCTGCGGGCCGTCAACTCATCGATGATCAAGCCACAGTCCTGCACAGCCACGAACCGATTGATGCGGATCAGGCCGGTCTCGGTATCGACCAGCACGTCCGCCATCTGAACACCGCCGACATCTTCGCTGGTCAGACCGTCCTTCTTCGGTCCCTCGCCGTGGAACTCCAGTGGCATCGGTCCGATGAGCGAGGCGGCTTGTTTCCACGAGCAGACGACTTTGCCGTTGGACCAAATCTTGCCGCCCCGCGCCTCCAGCGAGTCGGCGTCGACCTCGTACTTGGCCGCGACCAGATCAAATATCTTCCATAGAGCCTGCAGCGCCGCTCGCCGGTTCGGCCCGCTGACGCCGCCGACGGTCGTGCTGCCGCCGGAGGCGCGGGCAAAGGGATACTTGTTCGACCCGATCCGAACGTTGACGGCGCTGAGGGGCAGCCCGAGCGTTTCGGCCACGGTGATGGCAATGACCGTCCGCGTCCCCGTGCCGAGATCCTGGCTGCCTTGCAGCGACTCAACCGTCCCGTCCGGATAGATCCGCAGCGTGCAGTTGGCCTGGTGAGCGCGGCCGGGCCAGGTGTGCATCGACAGGCCCAATCCCCGCTTGATCGGCCCGTCACCGCCTTGGCCACGCGGGTGCCACTTCTCCTTCCAACCGATCAGTTCGGCCGCCCGCTTCAGCTCTCCGGCGAACGTTTGCCGCAGGTGTTCTTTGCTAATGCGGTCGAGGTTCCGCAAGAAGAACTGCAGTGGGTCTTCGCCCAACTTGGCCGCCAGATCATCCAAAGCACAGATGGTCAAATAACATCCCTGCGGATGATTGGGGGCCCTCCAGGCGCGATACGAACCGCAGTCGGTTCTGATGCCGACCGAACGCTGCCGCTTGTTGGGCACGTCGTCGATCAAATAGGGGATCACCGACAGCGAGACGTTACCGCCGCCGACGCCCCGGGTTCCCCATTGATAGCTATCCCAGGCGACGACTTTGCCGTCGGCATCGGCCGCAACTTTGATTTTGGCAAAGACTGACGGGCGGTTGCCGGCGATCTTCAGCTCGGTCGCCCGGTCCAGCAGCAGCCGCACCGGACGGCCGGCTTTCTTCGCCATAATTGCACAAGCGATGTCCCACTGGTCGACGGAGAACTTCGATCCGAATCCGCCACCGATGTACTCGCAGTTGATCGCCACGTTCGCGGCGTCCAGTTGCAAGGCTTTGGCGTATTGCGGAGCGGTGCCGGAGACGTTCTGCGTCGACAGATGAACGTTCAGCTCTTTCTCGCCTTTCCACTCGGCATGGCTCCCGTGTCGCTCCAGGCAACAGTGCGTCACCGTGTGCAGACCGTAGTAGCCCTCATGGACTGCCTTGGCCGATTGAAAGGCCGCGTCGACATCGCCCTTGGGCCTCCGACGAGTGTCTTTGGTGCGTCCCGCTTGCTTGGCGCCTTCCAAATCCTCCTCGTCGACCCAATGTTCGAGCACTTCGTACTTGACCTTGATCGCCCGAAGGGCGTCTTCGGCAATTTCCGGTCGTTCCGCGGCGACGGCGGCGATGGGCCAACCGTCGTAGCGAACTTCTTGGCCCACTTGGGCAAACGCATGAACGGCTCGCACGCCCGGCATCTTTTCAGCGGCCGTGAGGTCCAGGCGGACGACCTTGGCATGAGCGTGCGGGCAGGTGAGGACCTTGCCAAAAAGGGTGCCCGGCGTGTTGATGTCAGCCGAGTATTTAGCCGCGCCCGAGGCTTTGTCGATGCCATCGATGCGCGGGATCTTTTTCCCGATCAGTTGATTCTGGCCCCGCGGTTTCCAAGCGACTGTTCTTTCCGCCATGACTACGCACCTCCTTTCCGAGCCAGTTCGAGGGCGCATTCGGTGATGCCTTTGTAGGTCCCGCATCGGCAGATGTTGCCACCGAGGCCTTTGCGGACGTCTTCCAACGTCGCCTTCGGATGCTTCGCCAGAAAGGCCTTAGTCGCCATCACGAAGCCAGGTGTGCAGAACCCACACTGCGTGGCATCGTGCTTGACGAACCCCGCAATGACTTCGTCCACCTGATCGCCGTTGCGGAGCGACTCGATGGTCCGGATATCCTGACCTTCGCACTCGATCGCAAGCCGGGCGCAAGCATAGGTGGCTTTGCCATCGATGAGCACAGTGCAAGCTCCGCAAGTCGTCGTTTCGCAAACTTCTTTGGCGCCGGTGAGGTTCAGGTCATTACGAAGGACTTCCAGCAGCGTGACGCGGGGCTCCACTTTCAGGCGGTAGTTGCGTCCGTTGACGGTGAGCGTCACTTCGGTGGGTTCAGCCGAGGTGACCTTCGGTCCCGACTCTTGAGCCGCGTCAATTTCCTGAGGAGCGGTGACGATAGCCGTCGCTGCGACGGCCGCTCCCGATCCCTTCAGAAAATCGCGCCGGCTGAAGCTGGGACCGCGCTGGCGGGAGTGCTGTTGGGCTGGCATGAGACACACTCTCCTTTCGACTGACATGGGGGACACGCGACACGGTTCGGCTTGTGAGGTTGGAACTCCGTTTTTGTCCGCGCCGATTGTTTACGTGCCAGCTTTCGGCAAGCACATAAATAGAGGTTCCGAAATGGTAGGGCGATCCTGCGCAGTGCGGAATCAGCAGCTCACTTCTCGACGCACCGCTCATTCTGTCGACAGTCAAAAATTGTACCCGGTCCCCACGAGATCGCAACGGACTGGTCCAAAAAAACGCCGTGCAACCTGACGTCCGCTTCTGCTGATTCTTCGCGGACGTGAGAGACTGTGTTGTCCGGCCGTACCACCCCGTTGTTTATAGCGACGCCAGATGTTCGTCGCGAACGTCCGTCACCAGCATGCATCCCGGACTGTGCGTGATCATCAAGGGGGGGCGAGCCGCGACCGCAACGGCTTGCGGTGTCACGCCGCACGCCCAAAAAACGGGCAACTCATCGTCTTCCACCGGGACCGCATCGCCGTAATCGGGCCGGCTTAAATCAGCGATACCGATTCTTTCCGGAAAGCCGAGATGCACCGGCGCGCCGTGCACGTCGGGATAGCGCGAGGTGATTTGAATGGCTCGAATGGCATCGGCCGGACGGAGAGGCCGCATGGAGACGACCATTGGTCCATGGAAGCGACCGGCGGGCTGGCACGACAGGCTTCGGAACGTTCACACCAAGCTGCACGTGTTTGACCGGCACGCCCGCTCGCACCAACGCCGCGTCGAACGTGAAAGAGCAACCGATCAGAAACGACACTAGGTCGTCGCGCCACCAGCGGGTGACCTCCGTCGGTTCTTCGATCAGCTTACCGTTTTGCCAAATGCGATATCGGGGCAGGTCCGTGCGAAGATCGACGGCGTCGGCCAGCCGATGCAAACCGGTCGCACCCGGTTCGGTCACCTCGAGCACCGGACACGGCTTGGGATTCCGTCGGCAAAAAAGCAAGAAGTCCCACGCCCAGTCCTCGGGGAGAACCACCAGGTTGGCCTGAGCAAAACCGGGGGCTAGCGACGCGGTCGGTCCCGTCCACTGGCCGCGCCGACAGGCTTCCCGGACCGCCCGACCCGTTTTCAGATCAGGAGAGCTCGCCATGATCGATCCCTTGCGATTCGCTGGTGGGATGCTTTCAAAGATCGGCCCATCAGCACGAAATTGCAGGCTAGCGCCTTGCGGTCCCGCGAGGACTCGGGCCGCGAAAAGACGCCCCCATGATCGCGCAGCATGACGCACGAGAACACTCATCGTAGCCGCTCGGGATGGAGCAGGCCAGAGCTTCGCCGAGAAGGGGCGAGTGGTGACATCCGCAGGCCGGTGTACGATTGGAGGCAGCGCATTCCGAAGCTCATGCCTCCGGTTCGCTCGGCTTCCCTGGCTTGCAGGCTCCGAATGATCTCCACATGATAGTCGCAGTCGTGCCTGCGTATCGGACCGTTCAGAGCCGACGGGAAGGAGAGAGCGATGAAGACCGTGTGCCTTTTAGCCGCGCTGTTTGTTTTGGCCGATCCGGTGTTGGCTTCAGCCGCGCCGCCAAAAGAAAAAAACTCGCCTCAGGTGCCGAGCGCACCGCCCCAGTCGATCGAGCGGTGGCGATCCATGCGGTTTGGCCTCTTCATTCATTGGGGCCCGGTGTCGCTGACGGGCAAGGAAATCGGCTGGTCCCGGGCGGGGGAGCGACGGGGACACCGAACGAAACGCGGCACCCAGACGCCGGTCGAAATCTACGACAACCTCTACAAGAAATTCAATCCGACGAAGTTCAACGCTGACGAGTGGGTTCAGATTGCTCAGCAGGCCGGCATGAAGTACTTGGTTTTCACCACCAAGCACCACGATGGCTTCTGCAACTTCGACTCGAAGCTGACCGATTACAAAATCACCAGCCCCCAGTCGCCGTACGGCAAGGACATTTGTCGTCAGATTGCCGATGCCTGTCATCGAGCGGGTTTGGCCCTGGGCTGGTATTACTCGCCGCCCGACTGGCACCATCCCGATTATCGCAACGGCGATCGGCATGCCCGATACATCGAGTATCTGCACGGGCAAGTGCGCGAGCTGCTCACCAACTACGGCAAGGTGGACATCATGTGGTTCGACGGGCTGGGCGGACGGCCGGAAGACTGGGATTCCGTGCGTCTGATCCGGATGATCCGTCGTCTGCAGCCGGAAATCGTGATCAACAACCGAGCCGGCTTGCCGGCCGATTTCGATACACCGGAGCAACGCATCGGTCGGTTCAATCGCGAGCGTCCGTGGGAGACGTGCATGACCTTGTGCCGTCAATGGGCCTGGAAGCCGAACGATGAGATGAAGTCTTTACAGCGCTGCATTCAGACGCTGCTGCGTGTCGTGGGAGGAGACGGCAATTTCTTGTTCAACGTGGGACCAATGCCAGACGGACGGATCGAACCGCGGCAGGTCGAGCGGCTGAAAGAGATGGGGCAGTGGCTGGCGCGATTCGGCGACGGCGTTTACGGCACTCGGGGCGGGCCGTTTCAGCCCGGACGTTGGGGCGCCTCGACGTGCAAAGAGAACCGCATCTGGTTGTTCGTGATGAACTGGCCGGAGGCGGGGCCGTTGGTCCTCCCCGCCATCCCGCAGAAGATCGTCCGATCTGAGACGCTCTCCGGAGGAACGGCGAGGGTGAAGCAAACGGCCGAAGGCATTTGCATTTCGCTACCGCCGTCCGACCGCGATCCGATCGCGTCGGTCATCGTACTGGAAACGGAAGGCCGAGCCTTCGAGATTCCGCCGGTCCGAGTGACGACCTCCGGCGCGGTCTCGACCGGCAAGCCGGCTCGTGCTTCGAACGTGTATCGCAAAATGCTTCACCACTATGGACCAGCCATGGCCGTGGACGACAATCCGGACACTCGCTGGGCCACCGACGCCGGCACACACGCCGCGTGGCTGGAAGTCGACCTGGGACGGCCCACCGTGATCCGTCGCGTACGCATCGACGAATGCGTCCGGTACGGCGGGGCACGCGTCCGGCGGTTTCAACTCCTCGGCAAAACGACGGGCGATTGGCAGACCATGCTGGAAGGCACAACCATCGGCCGCAATTTCACGAAGACATTCGAGCCCGTGCAAGTCCGAGTAGTGCGGTTAGACATCCTGGAGGCGACCGAGGGACCGACGATTTGGGAGTTTGAGTTGTTCGCGCC